>CAYFQS010000011.1:0-13860 GCA_964345245.1 uncultured Planctomycetaceae bacterium
TCTGGGAGCTGGGTTGTGTAGTAAGCCCTAACTATACTCAATTTAAATGCATGACCTGCCTGCCCGCCGGTCCGATCACCACCACCGCCGAAGCCGACCGCGTGCCAGACGGCCTGATCGAATCGCTGCGCGGCACGCTCCGTGTCGACGAAGCCGGCCCCACCGCGGAAGTCGAAGCGAGCTTCGGCGAGAAGCACGAGGAATGGCTGAAACTGATCGGCTCGGAAGCGACGGCCAGGGTGACCGAGCCGTGGAAGAGCGGCGACGGCGGGGCACTCGAGATCGTACGTGGCCAGCAGGTCGAGACGCCGGACGTTGCACCCGGCGACGCCCACGAATCTCAGCTTCTTCACCTTCGCGCGTGGTTGGCGGATCACGAATCGCCGCGGACGCCGATCGCCCGCAGCATCGCGGTGGCCGCGGTCCGGGACGCGATGCTCACCGCCTCTCGGACCGACCGCCCGGTCCCCGCCCGCATCCCCGCCGACTTCGCCCCGCCCCAGCCGGCGACGTGAGAATCGCTTCACGTCCTCCCGCCGACCCCCGGCGCGAGCCCGTCGAAGGCCGGCGAACGTCCGGAACCCTGTGGATACAAACCGGCAATGTGCCGGGTGAAGTGCGGCGCGGGCAGGCCATGGACAACATCATCCGAACCGACGGGCGTTGTTCCGATCACGACGCTGATTCGCTCACCACCGGCGAGGCCGTCCCGAAGTCGCCGCCGAAGACCCATTCGTCGAGGGGCCTGCGTGTGCGCGGCTGCCGATCCCGGTCGGCGAGTTCCGGGGCTTCGTCGGGCCGGCCGAGGTAACCGAGGGCGATCGCCGTGACGGGCTCGAAATCGTCGGGCACGTGATAGGTCGCCCGGATTTTCGCCGGGTCGATCCCGGCCATCTGGTGCACGTAGAGATCGAGGGCGGTGGCCTGGAAGGTGAGGTGGGCCGCGGCGAGGCCCAGGTCGTGTTCCCGCACGCGATTGGGCTTGCCGCTCTGCGTGAAGGTCTTCTTGGCCAGCGTGAGCATGAGCACCGGGGCGCGTTTGGCCCACGCCTGGTTCGCCTCGACCAGGCAGCCGAGCATCTTCTCGAACTCCGCCGGGGCGTCCTGCCGCACGGCGATGATGAACCGCCAGGGTTGTTCGTTGTAGCTCGACGCCGCCCACCGCGCCGCCTCGAGGCAGCGGCGAATCTTGTCCGCCTCCACCGGTCGCTCGGCCAGCACGTACGGACTCCACCGTTCGATCAGCAGATCGTTGATCGGATGGTCCGGTCTCGCAATCTTCGACATAAAACGTTCCTTCCTGAGATCATGCAGATCACGCCGATTATAGACGCCCCCGTGAACAGAGCAGAAGTTGAATCACGATCCGACCCCCCACGGACAGGGCGGCAGGCGGAGGGCTCACGTCAAAGCCATGGCGATTGAAATCGCCACGCCGGCCCGCACGCCCGTCGCATCGCCACCCTCCCGGCGATCCGGACGCGCCGCGTGCCCGGCCGGCGTCGCTCAATCCCGCGCCGCCTGCTTGCGTTCGGCTTCGGCGACCTGGTCCTGGTAACGCTGACGATTGGTGCGGTTGTCCATCAGAATGAACACGCGGTCGCGATGCTCGGCCGGGACGAGCCGATCGAGCTGCCGCCGGGCCTGTCCGAGATGCGTTCGCCGCGAGAGGTGGTTGAGCACGATCACCTCGTTCTCGAGCTGGTCGATGATCTTCACGAGGTCGTCGAGGTGAATGTGCTTGCCGATGCGGGCCCGCTCGCGATGGTCGTTGGCCGAGAAGGTGCACTCGGTGATGAGAATCTTCGCCTGCCGCACGTCGTCGCGGAGGAAGTGGTCGCCGGGCGAGGTGTCGCCCATGTAGGCGATCCACGGCACCTCGACGAGGCGCGTGATCTCCTGGCCCTGCTTCTTGAGCTCGACCAGCTTCTCCTGCGGCAGGCCGACGTACTCGTCCTTCAGCTTGCTCCGCCGTTCCACGATCACATAGCCGAGCGACGGCGAGGTGTGGACGGTGTCGAAGGCCCGGATGTAATAGTTGTTCTTGATCTCGTGCTCGACCGAGTCGCCGGCCGGGTCCATGGCGATCAGGCGGTAAGGCGTGCGCTGGGTTTCGATCTCGACCCAGGCCTCCATGAGCTCGCGGATCGGCTGTTCCAGTTTCGGATGGCAAAGCACGGTGCCGACGCCCATGCCCTGGAAGTGTCGCTGGGAGAAGTAGTACGCCAGTCCCGCGACATGATCCATGTGGCCGTGGCTGAGGGCGACGTAGTGGCTGGTCAGGGCCGGACGCGGGCACCGACCGATGTCGAAGCACACGTCGAGTTCCGGAATCTGCACGAAGGTTTCCTCGCCGGCCACGGAGAATCCCTGCACCCGGTAGGGCGGGAAATACAGGAATCCAAGCTGTGGCTGGCGGGGCGGTTCCGGCGGAATCATGGTTTGCGCACTCCAGAGCTCGCGGCAAAACAAGCCAGTGTAGAACCACCCCGCCCCCTTCGCAAAGGCGACGCGCGGGCAGGCGGTTCAAGCCGCACCGCAGCGTCAGCGCAGGTCCGGATCGGATCGAGGGCACGGGCGGAGCCGGCCCCGCGCTTCGCGCCAGTCCGGCCGGGGAAGGGCCCGCGCGATCCCCGCGTGATTTCCGGACCCAATGCGAATAAAGTGTACGGCCATGGCGGAACCATCGCCGGTTATCTCGGTTCAGGATGTCGTCAAAAGCTTCGGCGGCCTCGTCGTGCTCAGGGGCGTCACCTTCGACGTACACAGGGGCGAGACCATGGTCATCATGGGCGGGTCCGGCTGCGGCAAGAGCACCATGCTCCGTATGATCATCGGGTCCATCCGCCCCGACTCCGGGTCGATCCGCCTGTGGGACCGGGAGATCAGCGACCTCGACGAGGCGGGGCTCAATGACCTCCGTCGCGGCTTCGGTATCCTGTTTCAGTCCGGGGCGCTGTTCAACTCGATGACCATCGCCCAGAACATCGCCCTGCCTCTCGAAGAGCATACCGATCTCGACCCGGCGACGGTGGAGATCATGGTCAAGATGAAGCTCGAACTCGTCGGCCTGCGGGAGCATTCGGAAAAGTACCCGTCGCAGATCAGCGGCGGGATGAAGAAGCGGGCCGCCCTCGCCCGCGCCCTCGCGCTCGACCCGCAAATTCTCTTCTACGACGAGCCGAGCGCCGGGCTCGATCCCGTGACCAGTGCCGAGATTGATCAGCTCATTGTCGACCTGACCAAGAAGCTCGGCGTGACGAGCGTCGTGGTCACCCACGAGATGGATTCGGCATTCACCATCGCCGACCGTATGATTATGCTTGACAAGGGGCGGGTGCTCGCGTCGGAAGCGCGCTCGTGGTTCGAGCAGCTCCGCGATAGCGACGATGCGCTGCCGGAGGATCACGCGCTGATCCGCCAGTTCCTGCGGGGCGACGCCGAGGGACCGATCACCCGGCGGAAGCAGTCGACGAGCTACGTTGACGATCTGCTCGGCGAGCCGGGCACGCGGATTGTCGATTCACCGTCTGTCATGGCCACGCGCTGAGCCGACCATTGCACCCACGATGAATGCCTATGACCAGCGACCGTAACAACCTCAAGGCGGGCCTGTTCGTTCTGATCGGAATCGTCCTCGGCTTCGGCGTGATCCTCGTCCTCGCGTGGAGCAACGTCTCGGAGTGGATGACCTCCGCGCAAACCGTCACCGTGCGCTTCGCCCTGCGCGACGGACTCCGCGGGCTCAAGGAGGGCTCGATCGTCACCGTGGGCGACGTGCCCGCGGGCACCGTTCAGGATATCCGCGACGACGTGCAGGGGACGACGCGGCAGCCGGGCCGGATCGACCAGTCGGGACTGGTCGTGGCGAAGCTGGTCGATATCGAGCTGCCCGCGAAGTACAAGCTCTATGACAACGCGGTGGTCGAGCTTGTCGTGCCCCCGCTCGGCAGCGGAACGCGGTTGAATATCGCCAGTTTCGGGTACGCGCCCCAACCGACCGGCGCGACCGGTGAACCCCCGGCCGTCGATCTCGACGGCCACGAGCGCGTCGGCGATCGCTGGCGTTACGAACCGGGCGAGGTCATCCCCGGCGAGCTGGCCGGCAGCCAGCTCACCGCGAGTCTGGTCAAGGACATCGGCATCGGCGAGATGCAGCGACAGCAGATCCGGCAGATCATCGCCGACGTGCAGCGGCTGGTCGCCGCGGTCGCGGAGAAGCCCGAAGCGATCTCCGGGTTGATCGACAGTCTGCACGCCACCGCCGCCGCCCTGGAGCGCGACGTACCGAAGATCACCGGCCCGGTGGCGGAGAAGATGGACGGCATCGTGGGCAACGTCGATCATCTCGCCGACGAGGCCGACAGCGTCGTCACCCGGATTTCCGGTCGGGCTGACGAATGGCTGGACCGGATCAGCAGCGTCACCGCCTCCGCCGACGCGATCATGACCCGCGTGGAGGGGATGGTCGGGGAGGACGGCTCGATCTCCCGGACCATCGACGAGGCCCGCACGCTGCTCAGCGACGCCCGGCAGGTCGTGGGCGAGGAGAATCGTCAGCAGGTGTCCGCAACCCTGTCGAATCTGGAAACGACCACGTCGGAACTGCGGGCGCTCGTGGTCACGCAGCGCCCGGTGTTGGAGCGCCTGATCGCCAACGCCCGGCTGACGAGCGACCAGTTGAAGCTCGCGGCGATCGAAGTTCGCCGCTCGCCGTGGCGACTGCTCTATAAGCCGAGCGAGAAAGAAGTCGCCCACGACAACCTGTACGACGCGGCGCGCAGCTACGCCCTGGCCGCGGGGGCCCTGGAGACGACGAGCGAAACGCTGCGGGCGCTGCTCGAGCGATTCCCCGAGACGCTGGATGAAGACGATCACAACCTGAAGCTGATGCTCGATCATCTGCACCTGAGCATGGAGCAGTTCATCAAGGCGGAGAAACGTTTCTGGGAAGCGCTGGAGGAAGAGAAACCGGAGTGACAAACCGGGAGTCTTGCGGTTAACATACGTCGCGGTCGGACGTCCGCCTCAGCAACTTTCGTCTATAACCCCCGTGGGTGGCGCGCCACGCATCCACGGGGGTTTGCTTTTGGTTTCACGTGCCGAAGCGCCGGGCGATCGCGGGGAGCGGGATCACCGGGAGCGGACGAATTCGGCGAGCGCGGGAAGCAGGAAGTCCCCGAAGCCGCGAAGGGCGCGAAGATGCAGATCAGAGCGGTCGCGCGCGTCGTTGACGGGCGATTGATGGTGAGGCGCGACGTCAGCACAGTTGAATCAGCGCTGGATCGCCCTTCGCGCCGGTGGCGCGCTGTGACGCTGGGCTTCAGGCCGCGCGCATCACGTGAACGTCGCGTCCCCGGGCTCGGCGGCGGCTTCGTGGCGGAGGACATCGCCGCGGGTCATGTAGATCACGTCCTCGGCGACGTTCGTGGCGTGGTCGGCGATGCGCTCGAGATTGCGCGAAACGCTCAGGTATTGGATGAGCAGCTTGGCCCGGTCCGGGGTTTCCCGCACCGCCTCTTCGACGTTCTGGTACATCTGGCGATGCACTTCGTCGACTTCCTTGTCCATCGTCCGCACCTTGGCCGCGACCTTGTTGTCGGTGTTGACCAGGGCGTCGAGGGAGAGCGTGACCATCTCCCGCACCATCTTGACCTCCTCGCTCATGTCGAAGGGCGGGGGGGTACGGTCGGGTTCCTTGGCCATCATCATCGCCACCTCCGCGATGTTCACCGCGAGGTCGGCCATTCGCTCCAGGTCGTTGTTGATCTTCAGCACGGCGATCAGGTAACGCAGGTCATGGGCGACCGGCTGGTAGCAGGCCAGGGTGTGCAGGCACTCTTCCTCGACGTCGATTTCCATGAGATCGATCTTCTCGTCGTTGGCGATGAGCTGCTGGGCGAGTTCGGTATCGCGATTCGTCACCGCCCGCAGCGCCCCTTCGACGCTTTCTTCCACGAGCGTGCCGAGGGTGAGAATCATCTTCTTGAGCTTTTCGAGTTGTCGCTGAAAATGCAGGGACATGCCGGGGTCCTTGTCTCATGGGCCATTCGGGCCGACGACCGGTGTCGGCGGCGTTCATTGCACGGTATCCGCCCGGACGTGGTTCGGCCAGTGGGCGAGGTGAATCACCCGAATCGCCCGGTGATGTAGTTTTCGGTCTGGGTTTCGTCCGGGTTGGTGAACATCTTGCCGGTGTCGTTGAACTCGACGAGCGCGCCTTCATAGAAGAAGCCGGTGAAGTCGGAAACGCGGGCCGCCTGGGTCATGTTGTGGGTGACGATCAGGATCGTGTACCGCCCGCGCAGCTCGTGGAGCAAATCCTCCACCCGGGTCGTCGCCCGCGGATCGAGGGCCGACGTCGGCTCGTCGAGCAGGACCATTTCCGGTTCCACGGCGAGAGCGCGGGCGATGCAGAGGCGCTGCTGCTGTCCGCCCGACAGGGCCATCGCGTTGTCCTTGAGCCGATCTTTCACCTCGTCCCACAGGGCCGCTTCCTTCAGCGACCGCTCCACGATCTCGTCGAGATCGTCGCGTTTCCGCGCGCCGTGCAGCTTCGGTCCGTAGGCGATGTTCTCGTAGATGCTCTTGGGGAAGGGGTTGGGCTTCTGGAAGACCATGCCCACCCGCCGCCGGAGCCAGACCACGTCCAGCCCGGAGTGGTACACATCCTCGCCGTCGAGCAGGAGCTGCCCGCTGGTGTGGCAACCGGTGATGAGGTCGGTCATGCGGTTGATGGCGTTGAGGAAGGTGCTCTTGCCGCAGCCGCTGGGCCCGATGATCGCGGTGACCAGTCCGCGGGGCACGTCCATGTGCACCTGCTTGACCGCCTCGAATTCGCTGTAGAACACGGAGAACTGGCGGGCCTGGACGTGGGGTTCGGCGTCGCCCTCGGCCGCGGCGTCGCCATGCGGGCGGTTCTCCACGACCTCGCGGAACTGCGCCGTGACGCCGCCGGGGATCGGCTCGGCCGCCGTCTGCGCGTCTTCCGCGGCGGCGGTGTCGTTGTGTTCGCTCTCAGCCATGTGGGAATCCTGTGGGCTCAAGCGTAGTCCGGACCGGCGCTGCGCTCCAGTCCGGGATCATGCGGATAACGGATTTCGGGTCTGTGGTTTCTGCGATCACCATTTCTTCTCGAATCTGGCGCGGAGGAAGATGGCCACCGCGTTCATGGACAGGAGGACGAAGAGCAGGACCATAATGCCGGCGGCGGCCTTCTCGCCGAAGCCCGCCTGGGCGTTGGTGAACCAGCGGTAAATCTGCGCCGGCAGGGCGGTGGACGGCGCGTTGATGCTCTCGGGGGGCGAGGATCGGAAGGCGACCATGCCGATGATGATCAACGGCGCCGTCTCGCCGATCGCCTGGGCGAGGCCGATGATCGTCCCGGTGAGAATTCCCGGCACGGACAGCGGCAGGAGATGATGGAGGATCGTCTGCCACTTGGTCGCCCCGACGCTCTGGGCGGCGAGGCGGATGGACCCGGGCACCGCTCTCAGGGCCGCTCGCGTGGTGATGATGATGATCGGCAGCGTCCGCAGGGCGAGGGTCAACCCGCCGGCCAGCGACGCCCCGCGCTCGATGCCCATCAGGTTGATGAACAACGCCAGTCCGAGCAGGCCGTACAGAATCGACGGAATAGCCGCGAGGTTGTTGATGTTCACCTCGATGATCTGCGTGAACCGGTTGTCGGGCGCGTACTCTTCGAGGTAGATCGCGGTCAGCACGCCGACGGGAAAAGCGCACGCCAGGACAATGAGCAGCAGGTACACCGACCCGACGACCGCGGCCCAGATGCCCGCCGCCTCCGGCTTGCGGGAGTTGCCATCGGCGAAGAAGCGCGCGTTGAACAGCGACCGAATCCGCCCCTGCGCTTTCAACCGCTCGACTTCGGCGATTCTTTCCTCGCTGATCTGCGAATGTTTGCCCTTCAGGTACTGATCGACCGTCGCGGCGGCGAGCAGCCACGTTTCCTGTTTTTCCCCCTCGCCGTAGAGCGGGGCGTTGTACTTCTTCCGCATCGTGTCGGGGTAAAAGGCGCCGAGATGGAAAAACACCACCTCCTGCAGCAGGGCCTGCTGCTCGTGGGTCAACTCGTTGTGGACGTTATGCAGTTGCCGATTGGCGTGCATCGTCGTCGGCGCCCACACCTCGTCCACCGTGCCCGCGAGGTCGGGGTTCTCCTCGAGGTTGTTCTTCAGGGCGAGCGCGAGGCGGGACGGGTCGATGAACTGCCTCACCGCGGAGATGACCTTGTCCCGTGCGAGCTGCAGTTGCTCGATCTGCTGGCGCACCTCCGCCGCACGACCCTCGAGGTTCCGGTTCTCCAACTGTGCCAACTGGCCGTCGAGCTCGGCGAGCTTTTCACCGGCCTGACGCCGGACGCCCTGGATCACCGCCTCGATCGGCGACTGGACCGCCCCCTCGATGTAGCGCACCGGCAGGTGGAACTCGTACTCCTGGGCGTGGAGCTGGATGTCCAGCAGCGTCGCGGAGCTGACCAGCATCGCGTCGACGTCCTCGACCATCTCGCGACGGTTGTCGACGGTTTCGGGGCTGATGTTGAGCGTGGCCTTGATCTCGTACCGGTAAAACGCCGTGTAGCCCTCGAGCACGATGTCGAGCAGGAACACCACGAGAAACGCCACCGCGATGAGCAGGGCGATGATGCCGTACATCCGGAACCGGCGGTCGCGCCGATACCGCCGGCGAAGGCGGCGCAGTTCGTGCTTGCGCTGCGCTGCCCACCGGCCGCCGGGGTCGGCGGCCTGATCGGCGGGGTTCGTGTTGGTCGTCTCGTCCGGCATCGGCGTTACCCGGTTCTCCTCATTCGTATCGCTGACGGAACTTGCGGATCACCACCAGCGACACCACGTTCAGCCCCAGCGTCATCACCAGCAGCGTCAACGCCAGGGCGAAGGCGGAAAGCGTGTGCGGCGAGTCAAACTCCAGGTCACCGGTCAGCAGAGCGACGATCTGCACCGTGACCGTCGTCATCGGCTCCAGCGGGTTGATCGACAGGTTCGCCAGTTGTCCCGCGGCCATGACCACGATCATCGTCTCGCCCAGGGCCCGGGAGATCGACAGCAGAAACGCCGAGACGATCCCCGGCAGGGCGGCGGGCAAGACCACCCGCTTGATCGTCTCCGACTGCGTCGCGCCGAGGGCCAGCGCCCCCGCCCGCAGCGACTGCGGCACGGCGCTGATCACGTCGTCCGATATCGACGACATGAAGGGAATGATCATCACGCCCATGATGAGTCCCGGCGCCAGGGCGCTGGTGCCCGCGGCGTCCACGCCGACCGCCGCCGCCGTCTTAACGATCACCGGGGCGACGGTGATCGCCGCGAAGAACCCGTATACCACGGTCGGAATGCCCGCGAGGATTTCGAGCATGGGTTTGGCCACGCGCCGAACCCGCGTCGAGGCGTACTCCGACATGTACACCGCCGAGAAGATGCCCACCGGCACCGCCACGAGCATCGCGATGCCGCTGATCATGAACGTGCCGGCGAACAGCGGCACCGCGCCGAAGTAGGCCTCGGCGTCTTTCTCCCGCCCGGCGCTGGCCTTGAACGACTGGCCCGGGGCCCACGTCGTGCCCGTGAGGAAGTCCCACGCGCTGACCTCCTGGAAGAACCGCAGGGCCTCGAAAAGCACCGAGAGCACGATCCCCACGGTCACCAGGATCGACACCATCGACGCGGCGAAGAGGACGCTGTAGATGGTGCGTTCCACGAAATGCCGCGCCCGCCGACCGGGATGGATCGTCCGGGCGATCGGCCAGATGAGCACCGCCGGGGCGATGAGCCACGCCGCGAGAAGCAACTTCGTTCGGATCGTGTAGAGGTCGGCGAATTCAAGTCCGGCGGCGATCAGCGTCAGCGCCACCGCCGGGGCGTAGGCGAGAATCACGGTGTACCAGCCGTAGTAATCGGGCGTGGAATGGAAGCGTTGGCCCTGAAAGCGCGCGGCTTCAGTGCGCGCCCGGCCGACCACGTAGCCGACCCACCCCACAGCAAGGACGATGATCAGGAAGAGAAGCCAGAAGTAATCGCCGCCCACGTCGCGTCCTTCCGTCCCGGCCCAGGGGGCTCGGGGCAAATGGGCCGACTGAACCTTCGCTCAGCCGGCCCGTGATCGTCTGCGTGCGACCCGACGAACCGTTACTCGTTCTCACGCATGTAATCGTGCAGGTCGCTGAGCTTGAGATGCAGCCGATCCCGCTCGAGCACGCGCCGCCTCGCCGCCTCGCGCTGGGCTTCGGGCATGGGGATCAGGCCGATCTCTTTCAGAAATCCGTCCGGGCCGATCATCTTCTCGCTCATGAACAACTCCAGGAACGCCCGCATTCCGGGCACGCGGCCGAGATGGGCGTTCTTGACATAAAAGAACATGCTTCGCGAGATCGGATACTTGCCCGAGGAGATCGTCTCGGGCATCGGCTCGACGCCGTTGATCGTCGCGCCATCGAGCTTGTCGAGGTTCTCCGCAAGAAAGCTGTAGCCGAAGATGCCGAAGGCGCTGCGGTCGTTGCCGAGGCGCTGGACGATGAGGTTGTCGTTCTCGCCGGACGGCACGTACATGCCGTCGGTGCGGACGTTGGCGTACGCCTCCCCGCCGTACCCTTCCATATCCTCGGTGGCGACTTCGAGCACGAGTTCCTCGAAGGCGTCGCGGGTGCCCGATGTCTCCGGCGGGCCGTAGAACCGAATCTCACGATCGGGCAGCGACGGATCGATCTCGTTCCAGTTGCGGTAAGGATTCTCCACGAGCTTGCCGCCGCCCTTGGGGTCGGGGACTTCGGCGATCACGGCGAGGGTGATCTGCTCAAGTGTCAGATCGATCGGCTTGTTGCCTGCCTGCTGGGCGATGGCGATCCCGTCAAAGCCGATCGCCGCTTCCGTGATGTCGTCGACCCCGTTCTCCTGCGCCCGCATGAATTCGGTGATTTTCATGCGGCGGGAGGAGTTGGTGATGTCGGGGGTCTCGGTGCCGACCCCGGCCCCGAAGAGCTTGTGCCCGCCGCCGGACCCGGTGGATTCGACCACGGGCGCGGGGAAGGGCGTGGACTTGCCGAATTCCTCCGCGACGAAACTGGAAAAAGGATACACGGTGCTGGAGCCGACGATCCGGATCGATGCCCGCCGCTGTGCCGATGCGGCATCCGGGTACGCCAGTCCGGTCAACACGACGGCGGCAGAAATGGTGACGAGTCCCAGCGATCTCAACATGGTGTTTAGCTCCTGGTAAGGGCGTGTGAAAGAAATCCCAGCGCAGAGTGTCGCTGCTATCGCCTCTGCTCGCAACCGAGCGTAAGCGATGAATGTGAGTGAAATGTGAGGAAATCGTTAGAATCACGCGCGATCGTCCATTCGTCTTCGCAGACGCCGCCTCGTGCGGTCTCGGGCGGCCGGCCCCGGATCCCGGGCCGCGGCATCGCAAGTTGCTGTCACTCCAAGCTTAACCCGGCTCGCCCCCAGCAATGGCCCGGGCAACGCGACCCGCCGTCCACCCGTTCACCATCGCTCACCAAATGCTCACATGGACCACGGGAATTCTCATCCCCGCGCGCCGCGCGGCGACGATCTTCCAAGCCGGACCGTAGCGTCCGCGCAGGTCCGGATCCCGTCGTTGGCAACCCGCCGCCCCCGCCCCGCCCGCGCGATGTGTCGGCAGGCGTCGCGTTGGTGCGCGACGGTGACAGGTCCGGGGGAAAAGCGGAAGCGGCGTAAGCGTGGGGGGGACGGACACGTGCGCGCAGCGGAAGAAGGCGGAGCGGAAATTCCGCATGCACAAGCCGCATGGACGACAGGGTTTGCAGCCCGGTCGGCGCGTTGGCGCGCCCAGCGCCGGCGCTTCGTCCCTGTATGGAATGCGCCTTGATCGTCCAATTCGGTGCGACCGGTCCGATGTCGGGGGTGACACGGGGCGACATGACGGTGGACATCGTCCAGCCAATGACCTGGAAACGACTTACGTAAAAAGCGGTCCGTGTCACCGGGGGGTGCGGCCGACATGTGCCGCCGGGTGCGCGCCTCGCCGCGCACGTTGCCGTCGCGGCGGCCGACTTCGGGCGCTGCTCCCTCACGCCGCTCGTTGGCGGTCGCTCGACCGCCTGATAACCTGTGCCCCGCTTGTCACCACCTGGACCAGGACCGTACACGGGGAACCTCATGGCTCTGAGCACGATCAACATCCTCGGCCGGGACATCAAGCTGGCGCACAGCGTATTCGCGCTGCCCTTCGCGCTGCTCGCGGCGTTCTGGGCGGCGGACGGGTATCCGGGACATGTCGAGCTCGCCCTGCTCGTGGGGTGCATGTTCTTCGCCCGGACGTGGGCGATGCTCGCCAACCGGTACGTGGACCGGGAGCTGGACGCGGCGAACCCGCGCACCGCGGGACGGGCCCTGCCCGCGGGGCGCGTCGCGGCCGGGCAGGTGCGGATGGCCATGGCCGCGGTGGGCGCGGGCTTCATCGCCTGCGCCGCCGGGTTCGGACTCGCCGGCGGCAACTGGTGGCCCGCCCTCTTCGCCCTGCCCGTGCTCGCCTGGCTCGGCGTCTACGGGCTGTTCAAGCGGTTCACGCTGCTGGCGCACTTCTTTCTCGGCTCGTCGCTGGCGCTCTCGCCCATCGCGGCGGGCGTGGCGATCGCGCCCGGTTCGCTTGCGCATCCCACGCTCTGGTTGCTCGCCGGGTTCGTGCTGCTGTGGGTCGCGGGGTTCGACATCATCTACGCCCTGCAGGATATCGAGGTCGACCGGCGGGACGGGTTGCACTCGCTGCCCGCCCGACTCGGGCCGACCGCCGCCCTGTTCACCGCGAAGTTGGTGCATCTGCTCGCCCTGGTGATGCTCATGCTCACGCAGCGGCTGACCGAATCGTTCCGCTACAACCGCATCGTGCCGGACTACGAGATCAGTTACTTCACGGTGGGGCTGATCATCGTGGCGGTGGCGTTGATCGTGGAGCACCGCGCGGCGACACGCGGGAAGTTCACGATGGCCTTCTTCACCGCCAACGGGGTGATCAGCATCGCGCTCGGGGCGCTCGGCGTCGCGGACGTGTTGACCTGGCCGTGAGACGACTGAATGTGGAGGGCAAGCGTATGCAGACCGCCGCGCCGCGATCCGGGCTACCCCTCGGCGGAGAAGCCGGCGGAGGCGTCGGGCATGCCGATGGAGCCGATGGGATTGGACGGGGCGTGATCGGGCTCGGGCTCGGCGGCGGGGGCGGATTCGCCCTCCGTATCGCCGCGTTCCTTGCGGATCGCCATCGCCCACGTCTCCCGCTCGTAGTCGAGCAGCCGCAGGCATTCGGCCACGGGCGAGCTGTCGCGTTCGAGGTTGGCGTCGACGAGCCGGCGGTAGATGTAGTTGTACAGCGAGTTCAGCCGATCGCACAGCTCCGGCTCGGTCTCGGGGTTCAGACTGGTCGACAGCTCGAGGACGATCTTCTGGGCCCGGACGAGGGAGTTGTACATCGCCTCCCAGTCCTTCTGGCCGATCGCGTGCTCGGCCTGCCGGCAGAACTTGATCGCGCCGTCGTAGAGCATGAGCCGCAGCTCTTCCGGCCGGGCAGTGAGGACTTTGGACTTCAGATACGGATTCATACCACCCTCGAAGCACACACGACAACCCTGGGCCCCGGAGATCGAGGCCCGCACAGGTGTTATCGGCTTCCCGAGGGGGGTGGCCTTAGCCGATTGTGACCACGCCCGATAAGTGCAGCCCGTATGACACCTGCGGGTTCCGTGCTAAAATGGGCGACCGCTCGGGAGACCTCTGGCATGCTGCTGATCATCGCGACCGCGTTCGGACTCGGCGCGCTGCACGTGCTCGCCGGGCCGGACCATCTCGCCGC
>CAYFQS010000011.1:13960-23922 GCA_964345245.1 uncultured Planctomycetaceae bacterium
CCGCGTTCGGACTCGGCGCGCTGCACGTGCTCGCCGGGCCGGACCATCTCGCCGCAGTCGGACCGCTGGCCGCAGACGGCCGGCGACGGACGTGGTTGACCGGCCTGTCCTGGGGTGCCGGGCATGCCGGCGGCGTGATCATCGTCGGCACGCTCGCCCTGGCCTTCCGCGAGGTGCTGCCTGTGGAGGCGATGTCCGGCTGGGCGGAGCGGCTGGTCGGCGTCATCCTCATCGCCATCGGCATCTGGGGCGGACGCAAGGCCCTGGGCATGGAGATTCACTCCCATCGCCACACGCATGACGGCGAGACCCACGTCCATCTCCACGCCCACGATGCCGCCGAATCGCATGACCAGGCGCAGGCCCATCGTCACAGCCACGTTCATACCCATGCCGCGCTCGGCGTGGGCGTGCTGCACGGACTGGCGGGCACGTCGCATTTCCTCGGCGTATTGCCCACGCTCGCCTTTGACGACCGCACTGAGCGGGTGGCCTATCTCGCCTCGTTCGGCCTGGGCACGATCCTGGCCATGACCCTCTTCGCCGCGGTCATCGGCGTCATCGCCCAACGCCTCACCCGCGGCTTTGCCGCGTTTCGCGCCCTGCTGCTGGCGCTCTCCGCCGCGGCGATCGTCGTCGGCGTGGTGTGGCTCATCGGGCTCGGCTAAACCGCCGCGCTGTGATCGATCAGACACGTGACATGGCCGGAGTGGTTACACTGCTCAACGTTTGCTCCCGGCTCGTGGAAGGGATCGCGCCATGCAGAACGTCTACACCGCTCGCGACGGGATGGAGGCCCACTATGTGCGGGGCCTGCTGGAGCAGGCCGGGGTCAACGCGCTGGTGCTCGGCGAATCGCTGGGCGCCGCCCGCGGCGACCTGCCCATGACCCAGCAGACGCTGCCATCGGTGTGGGTCAGCGACGATGAGATCGAACCCGCGATGAAGGTGGTCAACGCATATCTGACCACCACCGACCAGGACGGCAACGGCACGCTCTTCGAGCCCGCGGCGGGCGAGCCGTGGACCTGTGAAAGCTGCGGCGAGCAGGTCGAGGGCCAGTTCGCGGTCTGCTGGAACTGCGGGGCGGAACGTGCGTCGTGGTGAGTTCGTGGCGGGATGACGAGCCGGCGCGAATCCCGGCCAGGGCCCGCGACGCTGAGCCATCGCGGCCCATGCGCGGGCTTGATCCCGCTATCCTGCGTTCGATGAATGCCAACGCCTGAAGGAGACGCCATGAGATTCGGCTACGATCTACCCGAACTGACACGATTCACATTCGGCACCGGGAAGGTATCGGACCGGACGAACCCGACCCACCAGCGCGTCGTCCGCGAGGCGATGGAGGCCGGGGTGTGGTTCCACACCTCGGCCGAGTACGACAAGGGCGGGGTGTTCCAGACGCTCAAGCAGGCCTTCGACGAAGCGCCCTCGCAGCGCCCGCCCTGCATCTTCAAGGTCGACGGCAAGGGCGCCGACCTGCTCCGCCAAACCGTCGAGAACTCGCTGCGCGGCACCGGCGTCGAGCGGGTCGACATCGCCCAGGTCTGCGGCGGGCTCACCGCAGACGACCTGCAACCCGGCGCGGCCCTGCACGATGCGATGGTCGACCTGCGGGACAAGGGCCTTGTCGGCAGCTACGTGCTGGAGATCTTCTGGAGCCGCTCACCCTCCGCCCTGCCCATCGTCGAGCAGGAGCTGTTCGGGGCGTACATTTACTACCTCAACGTGGTCAATCGCGAGATCGACAACGCGGTGCACGATGCGATCCACGCGAAGGCGATGGACGTGCTCGCCCTGCGGACGGTCGGCGGGGGCGTGGAGAACTATCAGGCCCCGCCCGATTCCGACGCCGCCCGCGCGGCGCTGGAGAAGCTCTACCAGCGGTCGGGCTGCGACAGCCGCTTCGAGTTCCGCATGCGTTACGTGCTCAGCCGGCCGAACGTGAAGACCACCATCGGCGCCACCGCGAATCCCGAGCACCTGCGGACGCTGATCGAAGGCGGGCGGAACTTCCAGCCGCTCGACCCGGCGATCGTCGCCCAGATCGACAAGCTGCACCGCGAATGGTTCGCCGACCGGGGGCTGGGATGACTGAACGTTCGGGGTTGCTGCGAATGGCCATAACGGCGACCTGGGCGGTCGGCCTGATGGGCGCCGCCGGGTGCCAGACGAGCTGGCCTCGCCTCGTGCCGGGAGAGACGCGGCTCCAGCGCCCGATCACCATCCCGGCCGAACCGCTCGGACGGATGCTGGTGGTCGAAGTCCACATCAACGAGCGCGGTCCGTATCGCCTCCTCCTCGACACCGGCAGCGGGGCGACCGTCCTGCCGGGCGACCTGGTCGAGGAACTCGATCTCGCTGCGTCGCCGCTCGAAGAAACGAGGGTCGTTCGATCAGGCGGCGGCTACGTCGCCGTGGATCATCGCCGGGCGAGGGCCATGCGGATTGGCGGGCTCGAGCTGCGCCGCGTTGATGTCGCGGTGCACGATCTGCCCAAGGCGTTGGCCGAGCCGAAGAACGCCCCGCCCATTCACGGCCTGCTCGGACTGCGGGTGTTCAACGACGTATTGCTCACCATCGATCTTGAAGCGGCGGAGCTGCGCGTCGTGCCTTACGCTCGCGGGCTGGTCGAGAATCGGGCGCGGGTGATCCAGGCCCGGTCCCGCCGGGGGCAGGCGCTGCTCGTGCCGGCCAAGCTCGGGCGATGGGACACGCTGGTGATGCTGGACACCGCGGCGGACGTGGGGCTGCTGCTGCACCCGCCGCTGAGCGGGTACTTGCTTTGGGCGTTCGGCCCGGTCCCGGCGGGCAGAATGGTCACGCCCACGGGGCAGGTGGAGTTGCGGCGCGGCCGGCTGGCCCAGGACCTGCGGATCGGCCCGCACCTCATCCGCCGGCCGATCGCCGTGGTCCCCTCGCAGACGCCCGAGGTTGTCGCCCGCTCGCCGGGCGAGCCGCTGTTCGGCGCTCCCCCCGACTCGGTCCTCGGTACCGAGTTGCTCCGCCGGTTCATCATCACCATCGACCAGCGCCGGAACCTCGTGCGCCTGACGCCGAAGGAAGACGGTCCGATCACCATCCCGCCGATCAAGCGGGTCTGGTTTGGCGCGGTCACCGAATGGCGCGACGATGCGGTCCACGTGACCGACCGGCTTCGCCCGGAGGGCAACCTGCAGGACGCGGTGGCGGCGGTGGGCGTGGGGCTCGTCGAAGGCGACCGGGTCGTGGCCATCGAAGGCCGGCCCGTCGCGGAGCTCGACGAGGATGCCCTGCGGGCATTGCTCGCAAACTTGAACGAGGTGACGTTGAGCGTTTTGCGAAGAGGCAGGCAGATCACGCGTACCGCCCCGGTCGTGACGATCGTGCCGTGATGTGGGATCACCAGATCACCGGATCGCCGGATGCATCATTTCGCGAGCAGACGGGTGGCGTTGACCACGACGACGACGGTGGAGCCCTCGTGGAGGAGCACGGCGAGGCCGAGGCCGGCGAAGCCCATGGCGGCGGCGGGGGCGAGCAGGGCGATCACGCCGACCGCGATCAGCAGGTTCTGCAGGATCAGCCTCCGGCTGAACCGCGAGAGGTCGATCACCTGCGGCAGGCGCGAGAGGTCGGAGGACATGAGCACCACGTCGGCGGTTTCGAGCGCGACATCGGTGCCGGCGGCGCCCATGGCGATCCCGACGCTCGCCTGGGCCATGGCCGGGGCGTCGTTCACGCCGTCGCCGACCATGGCGACCGAGTCGTAGGCGTCGTCGAGCTCGCGCACGGTGTCGACCTTCTGCTCGGGCAGCAGGTCGGCGCGGTATTCGTTGACGTCCGCCTGGCCGGCGATGGCCTCGGCGACGGCGGCGTTATCGCCGGTGAGCATGATGGTGCGTGCGATGCCCATGGTGCGGAGCCGGCGAATCGTCTCGGCCGCCTCCTCGCGGAGCCGGTCGGCCATGGCGATCACGCCGAGCGCGCGCCCCTCCTCGGCCACCATCACCGCGGTCTTGCCTTCCTGCGAGAAGCCGGTGAACAGCGCCTGCACCCGGTCGAACTCGGGCGCATCGTCAGGCAGCATGTCGGGCTGACCGACGATGACCTGTCGACCGTCCACGATGGCGGTGATGCCGCGGCCGGGGGCCTGGTCGACCTGCTCCGCCGTGACGCCGTTTGCGCACTGGCGGGCCTCGGCCTCGACGACGATGGCGGTGGCGAGGGGATGGGTGCTGCCGCGCTCGGCGGCGACGGCGAGGGCGAGCATTCTCGCTTCGTCCACGCCGGCAAGACCGACCACGTCGGTCACCTCCGGCCGACCGACGGTCAGCGTGCCGGTCTTGTCGAAGGCGACGGCTTTGACCCGGCCGAGGGTTTCGAGATGAGCCCCGCCCTTGATCAGCACGCCGTCGCGGGCGGCCCGGGCGATGCCGCAGAGCACCGCGGCCGGCGTACCGATGGCCAGCGCGCACGGCGAGGCGGCGGTGAGAAACGCCATGGCCCGGTAGAACCACCCGCCCCACAGCCGTGGCTCGCCGGCCAGCATGACCTCGATGCCCAGCAGCGGCGGAACCACGATCAGGCCGACCGTCGCGATCAGCACCGCCGGCACGTAGAACCGCTCGACTCGCTCGGTGAACCGCTGGGTCGGCGAGCGCTCGCCCTGGGCCTGCTCGACCAGCTTCACGATCCGGGCCAGCGTGCTTTCGCTGCTCGGCTTGGTCACCCGCACGGTGAGCAGCCCGTCGCCGTTGATCGTGCCCGCGAAGACCTCGCTGTCGGCGGTCTTCTCGACCGGCGTGGATTCACCGGTGATCGCGGACTGATCCACCGCCGAGCCGCCGGAAACCACCAAGCCGTCGGCCGGCACGCGGTCATAGGGATGCACGACGATGAGGTCTTCCACGGCAAGCTGCTCGACGGCGACGAGACGTTCGCTGCCGTCGTCGTCGCGGATGGTGGCGGTTTCGGGGGCGAGCCGACCGAGCATGTCGATGGACTTGCGGGCATGGTCGAGGGCGAGGTGTTCCCCCGCGTCGCCGAGCCCGAAGAGCAACAGCAACAGTGCCGCTTCGGTGAAGTGGCCGAGGAACATCGCCCCCGCCGCGGCGACGAACATGAGTACGTCAATGTCGAAGCGAAACTCCCGCAGGGCGCGCAGCGCGGCGGGGAAGGTGCGGGTGCTGGTGAGCACCATGCTCGCGAGCAGCACCGGCCCGGCGCCCCAGAGCGAGATGCCGCTGAAGACCATGATCGCCCCGGCGGCGAGCAGGAGTGCGCCGGCGAGGCAGCGCATGAGCGGCCGCTGGCGGACGAGCCAGGCGGCGCGATCGCGCCAGCGTCGCCCGGCCCGGCCGATCATCGACCGCGCCCACCAGCGCTTCTCCCCCTCGCTCTTGCCGGGCACGAGCGAGAGGCGATAACCCAGCCGATGCATCCGCCGCACCACCTCGGGCACGGGGCAGGCCTGGTTGTCGCATTCGAGCTGCAGCGAACGGGCGGCGAAGGACGCGCCAACCCGCACGCCCGGGATGCGATTGAGCACCGCGTCGATCACCTGCTCGTTCCGCGGCGAGACCATGCCCTCGACCTGCAGCCGGATCGTCTCCGGCCCGGCCGCCATGCACTGGCCGTCTTCCTCGAGTTGGCACGACAGGTCGTTGACCTGCATCGCGTCTTCGTCAAAGTCGACGCCGAGCACGACGTCGTTATCGCGGCAGTAGACCTCGGCCTTCACGATTCCGCCGCCGCTGCGCATCTGCTGCTGCACGGCACGAAAGCACACGTGCACGTCTTCGCCGTGCGGTTGATCGGAAAGCGAAATATCGGTGTGAGTGACGGTCATGTCGTCACGAGGGCGCTCTTCGGTCCGCAGGAATCCTGGGGTCGCTCGCGCGGCGACCGCGGCTCGCATCGTACGGCGGAAGTCGTACAACCGTCGCCAGTATAGTGGCCGCAGCGGTCGGGTTCAGTCGGTTCGGCGACCGCGGTTGCGAGTGAGAATGCGACGCAGAAGCGGGTGAATCTTGTGGCCTCGTGATCCGGCGATCAAGCACGCCGGACTGGAGCGCCGGCCAAGGCGCGAATGGCGCAGCCGAAAGACGAATCACGCGAGCGCGGGTTCATATCCCCGCGAGAAACCGGCTCGCCCCTCGGGGCTGCGCAGTCCATGACGGGGCCGGGTCCCTCTTCCCTTCCTCGCTGTCCACCTTTGACGGATCGTTTCGCTCACGGCAATATGGTGGTCTCAACCACGGACCCTTAACCATTGGAGGCACGATCATGTCACGACCTGTCACGCTCTTCACCGGACAGTGGGCCGACCTGCCCTTTGAAACCATCTGCGAGAAGGCCGCGAGCTTCGGCTACGACGGTCTCGAACTCGCCTGCTGGGGCGATCACTTCGACGTTGACCAGGCGGTCAAGTCCGACACGTACTGCAAGAGCCGGTGGGAAGTGCTGCAGGACCACGGCCTGACGTGCTTCGCGGTGTCGAACCATCTCGTCGGCCAGGCGGTGTGCGACCACATCGACGACCGCCACAAGGAGATTCTGCCCGAAGACGTGTGGGGCGACGGCGACCCGGAAAGTGTGCGCAAGCGAGCGGCGAAGAAGATGATCGCCACCGCCAAGGCCGCCCGCAAGCTCATGGACAACAACCCCGACCAGAAGGCATGGGGCGTCCAGCCCGCGGTCGTCAACGGCTTCACCGGCTCGAGCATCTGGCATTCGATCTACGCCTTCCCGCCCACCAGCCAGGACTACTGGGAGAAGGGCTTCAAGGACTTCGCCAAGCGGTGGAAGAAGATTCTCGACGAGTTCGACAAGGTCAACGTCAACTTCGCCCTCGAAGTGCACCCGACCGAAATTGCCTTCGACATCGCCTCGGCCCAGCGGGCCGTCGAAGCGGTGGGCATGCACAAACGCTTCGGGTTCAACTACGACCCCTCGCACCTCGGCTACCAGGGCGTGGACTACGTGAAGTTCATCCGCCTCTTCGCCGACCGCGTCTACCACGTGCACGTGAAGGACGTGTGGTGGGGCCACGGCGACGGGACCGTGGGCGTGTTCGGCGGGCATGCCGACTTCGCCGACCCGCGCCGGTTCTGGGACTTCCGCAGCGTCGGCCGGGGCGACATCGACTTCGAGGAGATCATCGTCGCTCTCAACGACGTCGCCTACCACGGCCCGCTCTCGATCGAGTGGGAAGACAGCCGGATGGACCGCGAGCACGGGGCGACCGAGTCGTGCGAGTTCGTGAAGTCTTTGGACTTCAAACCATCCGACATCGCCTTCGACGCGCAGTTTGATCGCTGAGACGAGCGTACAATCGAGTGACAGGAGCCACCATCCTGCAGGAGATTCCGACCGATCGGCTGGGCGACTTCTGCCGCAGGTGGAAGGTGCGCGAACTGTCCGTGTTCGGTTCGGCGATCCGTGACGACTTCGGTCCGGATAGCGATGTGGACGTGCTCGTGGAACTGGAATCGGGCCACGGGTTGAGTCTCTTCGGCTGGGGTGGACATGATCGACGAGCTTCGGCGAATCTTCGGCCGTGAAGTCGATCTCGTGTCCAACACCGCGCTGAAGAATCCCATCCGAAGACGGGAAATCCTTCACACTTCCCAGGTGCTGTATGCGGCTTGACGATGACCGCGCGGTGTTTCACCAGCGTTGGCATGACCGCCACGGGGCTCCCCGGATTTTGTAAGCGCGGATCACGACAAGGCACGTTCGCAAGCCCCATAGTACGTTGAGCGCAATAGCCCCCGGCGCGAGCCGGGGGTTTCCCTTTGCCGTTCACCTGGCATCGCGGCGACCCGCCGGGAATCCGATTCGTGAGGCAGACGACCGCCACGGCTACAATACGCGCAGGTGAGCATGATGCGATACACCGTGGTTATCGAACCGACCCGCGAAGGGGAACACCCCGGCTGGTACTACGCCCATGTTCCGGCGCTCGATCTGACCACGCACGGCGAAGGGATTGAAGGCGCGGTCCGAGCGGCGCGGGAGCTGGTCGCCGCGTGGGTTGCCGAACTCCGGGCCGATGGCAAGCCGATCCCGGAGGAAGACCAGGCGTTCATCAGTCACATCGAGGTGGCCTGACATGCCGTATACGGCACGCGAGGGCTTAGCCAAGCTGAAGCGGGCTGGATTCGAGCAAGTGCGGCAAAGCGGTTCCCACCTGATTCTGCGACCCCCGGACAGGCGAATGACTTACGTGGCGATGCACCGCGGCGACGTGCCCACGGGAACGTTCCGCAAGATTCTGAAGCAGGCGTAGTTGACCGAGGATCAGTTCCGCGACCTCTGAGCCCTTGGCTGACACGGTCCGGCAACACTGAACGCGCTGCGCATCCGGCAGCATGCCGATCCCGTCCTCACGCCGTCGCCGGCTCGGACGGCTCATGGGCTAAAGGGAGCCAACGCTCCGAAATCTCCGACGCCGGCACGTCCGGGTACCGCCGACGAATCGCCGCCGCGACCAGGCCCAGGAACAGCGGCTGGGGGCGCAGCGGTCGGCTCGTCAGCTCGGGGTGGAATTGCGCGCCGATGAAGTACGGATGCCGGCTCAGCGGCAGTTCCAGAATCTGCATGATCGGTTGCTCCGGGTGCTTGCCGGAGAACACCAACCCGTTCGATTCGAGCAGATCGATGTAGTTCGGATCGACCTCGTAGCGGTGCCGGAACCGCCCGTGTACCGTGGACTGATTGTCGAACAGGAACGCGGCCAGGGTGTCGGGGCGGAGTTCGACCTCCTTGCCCCCGAGCCGCATGTTCCCCCCGAGCCCTTCGATCTTTTTCTGTTCAGGCAGGATGTCGATCACGGCGTGCTCGGCGTCGGGCGCGAACTCCGTCGACCGCGCCTCGCTCAGGCCGCAGACGTTGCGGGCGTATTCGAGCACCGCCATCTGGAAGCCGAGGCAGATGCCGAGGTAGGGCGTGTTGTTCTCGCGGCAGCATTGGACGCAGGCGATCTTGCCTTCGGTGCCGCGGACGCCGAACCCTCCCGGCACGATCACCCCGTCGAGCTGCTCAAGCTCGCCGGCGATTCGCCCGGCGTCGGAGTGGTCCATCTCCGTGGTGTCGATCCAATGGATGTTCACGTTCGCCGACAGGTGCGCCCCGCAGTGTTCGAGGGCCTTGTCGATCGAGGCGTAGGCGTCGCGGAGGGCGGCGTACTTGCCCGTGATGCCGATGGTCACATCGTATACGCGGTCCGCGGCGAGGCGGTTGACAAACCCGGCCCACTCGGCCCGGGCGCGGTCCTCGATCGCCGGGCGAACCTGGCCGTGCAGATCCAGCGACGTCAGCAACTCGATGTCCAGCCCGCCCGCGTGCATCGATTCGGGGATGGTGTAGATCGACGAGCGGTCGTGCATCGAGAACACCCGCCGCATCGGCACATTGGTGAACATCGCGATCTTCTCGCGGACGGTGTCGCTCACCTCGTTCCGCGCCCGGCAGGCGATGAGCTGCGGCTGGACGCCGAGCTCCATCATCCGCTTGATCCCGAGTTGGGCGGCCTTGGACTTCTGCTCGCCGAGGGCCTGCGGCTCGATGATGTACGTCAGGGCCACGAAGCAGACGCTGTCGGGCTCCTCGAACGCCAGCTCACGCAACGCCTCGATGTAGAACATGTTCTCGAAGTCGCCCACCGTGCCGCCGACCTCGACGAACACCACGTCGGCGTTCTGCTTCACCGCGAGTTCGCGGAGGATCAGCTTCACCTCGCCCGTGACGTGCGGGATCATCTGCACATCCCGGCCGAGGTAGCCGCCGTGCCGCTCCTTGTCGAGCACGCGCCGGTAAATCTGCCCCGACGTGCTGAAGTTGTCCCGCGTCAGCGACTGATCGAGCAGCCGCTCGTACGTGCCGAGGTCCATGTCGGTCTCGGTGCCGTCGTCCAGGACGAACACCTCGCCGTGGCGATAGGGGTTGAGCGTGCCGGAGTCGATGTTGAGATAGCCCTC
>CAYFQS010000012.1:0-23508 GCA_964345245.1 uncultured Planctomycetaceae bacterium
AAGCCGGGCGAACTGTCCGGCGGCCAGCAACAGCGCGTCGCCATCGCCCGGGCCCTGATCAATGAGCCGGCCATCATCCTCGCCGACGAACCCACCGCCAACCTCGATTTCAAGACCGGGGCCGACATCATCGATCTGCTCAAGCGCCTCTCCGTCGAGCAGGGCGTGACCGTGATCACCGCCACGCACGACCACAAGATGCTCAGCAACTCCGACCGCGTGCTGTGGATTCGGGACGGGCAGGTCGAGCGAATCGACCGCCGCGAGGACCTCGACATCGAGGAAGGCGCGGTTCACTGAACTCGCCGATGTCAATGGACGGCGGTGGTGGTCGGCCTTCTGAAGTGGTAGATTGAAGGCGCGATGTTCATCCTTACCTGTCCACATTGCCAGCATCCGATGCGGGTCAAAGGCGCTCGCATGAACGCCACCGCGACGTGCACGAAATGCCATCAGCCCTTCAAGGTCACCCCGCAGACGGTGGAACTGCTAAGCGGCGAGACGGAGTCGCCGGGAACGAACCCGGAATCGGCGGGGCCCGCGGAATCGGCAGGCCCTGAGCCGAGCAAGCCCGAGCCGGTGAAATCTGAACCGGCTCCGCCCCGGCCAGGCGGGGAGTCGAGTTCGTCTCACCCCCCGGCGAAGCCCGGGAAGCCGGACCGACCGGCCTCGTCAGCCGACCACCAGGACGACCGCGCTGCCTCCGTAGCCAAGCCCCGTCCCTCCGCGCCGGCGGACTCAAGGCCTGCGCGGCGAGACAAGCAGCCGGCGGCCAAATCGGCAACCCGGGATCGGACCGGTCGAAAGGCCAGGGGCAAGGCCAAGGCCAAAGACAAGGACAAGGGCATGGCCAACAGGAAGGGCAAGGGCAAGGGCAAGGGCAAGGACAAGGACAAGGGAAAGGGAAAGGGAAAGGGAAAGGAGAAGGAGAAGGGCGGATCAGAATCGGCCGCCGCGGCAGACAAGCGGTCCGCGGGATCGACCGGCCAGGGCCCGCCCACGGCGCACGTCGCCGTCGCCAAACGCCGCCGCAAGAGCCGTGAGAACCGCAACATGGCGGTGTTGCTCGTCGCCGGCGTGGTGGTGCTCGGCGCGCTGGTGGGCATGGGCATTCTGATCTACCAGCAATACCGTGGGCTGGACGAACGTCTCGCCGCCGCTGAGCAAGCGGCCCGCGACCAGGGCGCCGAGGCCCGGGGGCTGTGGGGAACGGACAACCCGAGCGATCTGCCCGTGCTCGAAACCCGCGTTCTGCCCCTGCCGACGTGGATGACGCTCAACCCCCGGCCGGACGCGATCGACCCGGCGGACAGCGCCTCGGAGGGACTGACGCTGAAGGACGCTCGCCTCGGCAAGCTTGCCGGGGGCATGGACGCCTTTCTCGCGGTGGTCACCGGTCCGCGCGAGGTCGTTTACGAGACCGCTCGCCTGCGGGTCCATCTGCTCGACAACATGCTCAAGGCCTACGCCGAGCTCGATTACGAGATGCCGGTCATGCCCGCGGCCCGTGAGGTGCCGATCCGCATCCAGATTCCGCCGGAGATCTTTGACGACAATTTCGGTCAGGCCGCGGAGATCGTGCCCGGCGAGATGGTCGCCGGGGCGGTGTCGCTCGAGCCGCTCGGGTTTGCGGTGCTCAATCCCGCGGTCAACCCGGCGCCCATCGAAGGCGGGTTCAAGAACCCGCACCCCCAGGCCCTCTCGCAGCCGACCGTGATCATGGAGGGCTACGACGGCACCGGCCGGATGATCGGCGTGTGGAAGGGCTCGATCAACGTGACCGTCAAGAAGGGCGAGGAGTTCCGCTTCTTCTCGCTTGTCGATCTGCCCAGCGACGCCTCGCCGAAGAAGCTGGAAATCCGACTCCGTGGTTACGGCTACCTCTACGATCCATCCGAGTAACCCGGTCTTCGCATGATCTTTCCCATCCGTACCGACCGGCGTCTCCACCATACCCCCTGGGTCAATGGCACGCTCATCGCGGTCAACGTGGTGGTGTTCCTGTGCCAGGTCGGTGTGCAGGTCGCCGGCGATGGGAGCTGGTACGGGGGGCTGATGCTCGATCCACGCCGGCCGGAGTGGTACCAGTTTTTCACCTACCAGTTCCTGCACGCCGGCTGGGAGCACATCCTTTTCAACATGCTCTTCCTCTGGGTGTTCGGGAATTCACTGGAAGACCGCCTCGGCCCGGCGGGCTACCTGGCGTTCTACCTGGCCGGGGGCGTGATCGCGGGCTACGGCCACGCCCTCGTCGAGGTCAGCCCCGTTCTCGGGGCCAGTGGTTCCGTCTCCGCCGTCACCGGCGCTTACCTCGCCCTCTTCCCGTCAAGCCAGGTCACCCTCGTGCTGTGGTTCTACTTCATCCACTTCTTCGAAGTCTCCAGCATGGTGATCATCCTCTTCGCCTTCGGGCGCGATCTGCTGTTCCACCTGATGGGCATGGGCGAGGTGGCCTATCTGGCCCACCTGTCGGGCAACGTGTACGGGTTCGTCATCGGCATGGTCCTGCTGGCCACGCGGATTCTGCCACGCGACGGCTACGACTTCATCTCCCTGTTCGACCGCTGGCGACGCCGCCGGCAGATGCGGTCGGTTACGCGGCAGGGCGCTTCGCCCTGGCAGCACGAGCCCGCCACCCCGCCGCGTCATCCGCGGAAGGGCAAAGCCCCCGCCGACGAGCGGATCATGCAGACCCGCAGCGACGTCGCCGACGCCCTCGCCGGCTATGACAATCAGCGGGCCCTCGACGCCTTCGAGCGGTTGCTGGAGATCGACCCGCACCAGGTGATGCCGCGGCAGACGCAGCTCGACCTTGCGAACCACGCCATGACGAACGGCCGGCACGACACCGCGGCCAAGGCGTACGAGGGGTTCCTCCGTGTCTACGGCAGCGATCCGCATGCCGGCCAGGTCCGTCTCATGCTCGGGCTGATCTACACCCGCTACCGTTCCAGGCCCGACCGCGCCCGCGAGCTGCTGGAACAGGCCCGTGACAAGCTCTCCGACTCGACCCAGCAGCAAATGGCTCAGCAACTGCTCAGTGAACTGCCGGATCAGACCTGAGCGGGTGAGATCAACCGCACCGGGGTTTTCACCGGGCGGTTGACGCGGGCATTTCGCGCACTGGGCCCATGGCGACTGAAGTCGCCACGTCGGGCTACGGCTTGCGTGGACGATACGGTAAAATGCCCGCATGTCGCAGCGGACGCGGATCAAGATCTGCGGGGTGAAGGCGCCGGAGGTGGCGGCGGCGGCGGTCGAGGCCGGCGCCGACGCGATCGGGCTGGTGTTCGTGCACGCTTCGCCGCGCTGCGTGACGCCGGCCGAGGCGTCGCGGACGGCGGCGGCGGTCGGGGCCTACGTCGACGTGGTCGGGCTGTTCCTCGGCACGTCGGCCACCGAAATCACCCATCACGCCCACAACGTACCGCTCACCATGGTGCAGCTTCACGGCAGCGGCGCGGGCGAGTTGCTGCGAGCCGTGGCGCCGTTGCGGGCCGTCTGTTCGCAGCCCTTCGATGAATCCTCCGCCGAGGACGATCTTCGGAAGTGGACCGAGCGCCGGCGGAGCAGCGCGAACTTGTCCGGCCTGCTGATCGACCGCGCCGACACCGAGCGAGCCGGGGGGACCGGCGAGCGCTTCGACTGGCATGCCCTGCGCCGGGTGCTCGACCGCGTCGCCCCGGACCTGCCGATTATCCTCGCCGGCGGGCTGAATCCCGAGAACGTCGACGAAGCGGTCCGCGTCGTTCGCCCCTTTGCCGTCGACGTCAGCAGCGGCGTCGAGTCGCAGCGCGGCGTGAAAGACATCGCGAAGATTCGCGACTTCTGCCGGGCCGTGCGCGAGACCGAATGACCCGCCTCAGCCCTCGAGCATCTCCGCCAGCGCTTTTACCTTCGTGTTCTGGGGCGAAATCCGCCGGGCGAGGGACAGGTAGAACTTCGCCCGGTCTTCCAGGCCCGCCCGGTGGTAACACATGCCCGCTTCGGCCGCGGCCTCCGGGTTGTGCGGCTCGATCCGATGCAGTTCGGCCCAACGCTTTGCCGCCAGCTCCGGTTGGTCCATCGCCAGATGACACGCAGCCAGCTCGATCACGACCACCTGTTTCATGCGGTGCTCGGCCGGCAGGTCATTCAGCACGTCGAGGGCCGCGCCCGGTTGGTCGAGCTCACGCAGCAGTCGAGCCTTCTGGATCACGTACGCCGGCTGCTCCGGGGCGTGCTCGACGGCGCGATTGACATGCTCGACCGCGGCGTGGAGATCGCCCCGTCGCGAGGCGATCTCGGCGAGCATGCCATCGCCCTGGGCTTGAGCCGGATCAAGCATCAACGCTCGGCGGGCGCTGGCGGCCGCGGGCTCCAACTCGCCGAGCTCGAGCTGCGCCTGGGCGAGGAACAGCGGGTATCGCGGCTCCATCGGGGCGAGTTCGGTCGCCTGGGCGAAGTGCGATTTCGCCGCCTTGATATCGCCCAGCTTGTAGCGCAGGTTGCCGACGAACAGATGAACGTCGGCCTGATCGGCATTCAATTCCAGCGACCGCTCCAGCTCGGCCAGCGCCGCCTTGCCTTCGCCCTGGGCGAGCATCACCTGGCCCATCAGTGTGTGTGCATTCGGGCTGTTCGGGTTGGTCTTCAGGAGCTTGGTGAGCACGATGCGGGCCCGGGCGAGCTGGTCGGACGCGAGGTAGTGGGCGGCCGACTCGAGCATCTCGTCGTGTACGGTCGGGCTGACCGCGTTGGGCGATTCGCCCCGCGGTCCCGGAGGCCGTTCCGGGGTGGTGGCGTCTCCGTCCCATGAGTACAATGCCGCGGCGGCGATGAGCCCCGCGAGGATGACGCCCACGATGATCGACAGCCAGACGGATTTCGGTCTCAGCGACATGCCGTCTAGGGTATCGCGGGGGTAGGCCCCCGGCCAACCCCCGCCCCGGCCCCGGAAGAAGTGTCCCGTAGCCACCCGCCGCGTTCCCAGTCACCCGAAGCCTCGTTTGATCCGCGGTCCGACCGTCCACAGGTATCCACCCATGACCGACACTCTCGACAAGAGCTACAACCCGCGGCAGGTCCAGGAAGTGGTGACCGCTCGCTGGGATCAGGCGGGGGCGCATCATGCCGTGCCCGACAAGCAGCGTGATCCGTTCGTGATCGTGATCCCGCCGCCGAATGTGACCGCGGCGTTGCACATGGGCCACGCGCTGAACAACACGCTGCAGGACGTGCTGGTGCGCTGGCGCCGCATGGCCGGCGATAACGCCGAGTGGATGCCCGGCACCGATCACGCGGGCATCGCCACGCAGACCGTGGTGGATAAGCGGCTCCAGGCCTCCGGCGAGCCGGCCCTGGCCGACCACAAGCGCATGGAGGCCGACGGCGAAGGCGGCCGGGAGAAGTTCATCGAGAAGGTCCAGGAGTGGAAGGACGAGTACGAGCAGCGGATCACCCACCAGCTCAAGCAGATGGGCTGCTCCTGCGACTGGGACCGCCAGCGCTTCACCATGGACGCGGTTTGCGCCGCCGCGGTGCGCGAGGCCTTCTTCCAGCTCTTCACCGACGGGCTGATCTACCGCGGCAAGCGGCTGGTCAACTGGGACCCGGTCACCCAGACCGCCCTCGCCGACGACGAGGTCGAGATGGAGCCGGTCGACGGCAACTTCTGGTACATGAAGTACCCGCTGGTCGATGACGCGGGCAACGACACCGGGGAGTTCTGCACCGTCGCCACCACCCGCCCCGAGACGATGCTCGGCGACACGGCGGTCGCGGTGAATCCCAACGACGCCCCGCGGGCGAAGTACATCGGTCGGCGCGTCCGTCTGCCCATTGTCAATCGCGCCATTCCCCTGATCGCCGACGATCACGTCGTGATCCCCGACCCCGAAGGCGATGAGATGGCTCGCATGGCCTCGGGCTTCCTCAAGGTCACCCCCGCCCACGACCCCAACGACTACGAGATCGGCGACCGCCACTGGGATGAGATCGAGTCCGTCGTCGGCCATGTGCGGATCAACGTGCTCGGCCCGGACGCGACGATCAGCTTCGACCATGACTGGCCGGAGGAGGATCGCGCCGACGCCGATGCGTTCCTCGACGACCTGAAGGGCATGGATCGCTACGAGGCCCGTGAGGCGATCGTCACGTGGTTCCGCAAGGAGGACCTGCTCAGCGAAGTCAAGCCGCATCTTCACAGCGTGGGTCACAGCTATCGCAGTCACGTGCCCGTGGAGCCGTGGCTGTCGGACCAGTGGTACGTGAAGGTGACCGACGACCGTCTCGCGGGCACCGCCCTGCGATCCATGCATCCATCGCAGCGCACTGCCCAACAGAGCCGCGACCGTAAGGGAGCGCCTCCGTCTTCCGAGAAAACCCGCTCCGTCGCCTATCTCATCACCTTCACCACCCACGGCACGTGGCTTCACGGCGATACCCGCGGGTCCGTCGATCCCGAACACAACGAGTTTGGCTCTCCGGTCCTTGCCGGGGATGAAGCGAAGGAACGGGAGGAGTTCAACCGGCAGAAGCAGCCGTCGACCACACTTGACCGCGATGCGCGTCGAGCCGTGCAGGATACAGTGATGGAAGTGGCGCAACATCGCGGTTGGCACGTGCACGCCTTGCACGTGCGGTCCAATCATGTGCATGTGGTGGTCGCCGCGCCGTGTGAGCCGGAGACGGTGATGGGCGATTTCAAGTCCTATGCGACGCGTCGGCTTCGCGATCAGGGACTGGTGGATGCCGAACGTCGCGTGTGGGCGCGGCATGGCAGCACCCGCTATCTGTGGGACGACGAATCCGTGCGGCTCGCGCGGCGTTACGTGGTGGACGGGCAGGGAGAGGCGATCGATCCGCCGGCGTTCGTGGCCGAGGGGGAAACGCTCCCTCACGGTCGCGGCTCTGTTGAAGAGAGCTCTGTTGAAGAGAGGGGAGACGGAAAGCTGCGCTTCTACCCGGCGCGGTACGCGAAGACCTTCCAGAGCTGGCACGAAAACATCCGCGACTGGTGCATCAGCCGCCAGCTCTGGTGGGGCCATCGGATTCCGGTGTGGAGCCAGGAGCGGCCCGAAGACTGCGGTGATGATGAAGGCACACCGATCGAGCGCATGGCGGAAGAAGACGAGCGTATCGCCATTACGCGATCGCCGACGCATGTTCACGTGTGCCTGCGAGAGGATGATCCATCGCTCATCGCCGAACTCGAAGCCACCGGCTTCACCCAGGACCCCGACGTGCTCGACACGTGGTTCTCCTCGGCCCTCTGGCCGATCTCGACGATGGGGTGGCCGGACCCGCAGCAGTTCGCGGACGGCACGCCCGACGGGTCGCCGGCCATTCCCGAAGGGCGGGCCCTGCTCGATCACTGGAACCCCTCGTCCGTACTCTGCACCGCCCGGGAGATCATCACTCTCTGGGTGAGCCGCATGGTCATGTTCAACCGTTACTTCCGGGACGGCAAGCTGCCGTTCACCGACGTGTTCATCCACGCGATGATCCAGGACGGCGAAGGCCAGAAGATGAGCAAGTCGCTGGGCAATGGCGTGGACCCGCTGGACATCATCCACAGCCACGGCGCCGATGCGATGCGCTTCACCCTCGCCCAGATGACCACGCAGACGCAGGACGTGCGGATGCCGGTTGACATCGTGTGCCCGCATTGCCATGCGGCGTTCCACCCGCAGACGATCACCACGTCGGCCGGGCACGTGGTCGCGGCGCCGGTCGTCGAGTGCCGCGAATGCGGGAAGAAGATGGTCAGTTCCTTCGGCGTGGCGTCAGGCGAGGCGACGCCGACCGATGAGATGCCGCCGGCCCGCAATACGTCGAGCAAATTCGACAACGGGCGAAACCTCTGCAACAAGCTGTGGAACGCCGGGCGCTTCGTGCTGCAGAAGCTCGGCGACACGTCGGGCGTCGATGCCGCGGCGGAGCACCGCTCGCTGGCCGACCGGTGGATTCTCGCCCGCCTCGCTCGCACGCTGGGCGAGGTCAACGACGCCCTCGTCGCCTACGAGTTCAACCGCTACGCCCAGACCCTCTACGACTTCTTCTGGCGGGACTACTGCGACTGGTACGTCGAGGCGGTGAAGGCCGTCATCGCGGCCGAGGATGAATCCGGGGCCGCGGCCCGGCAGACGCTCGCCGCCTGCCTCGACGCGATCTGCCGCATGATGCATCCCGTGGTGCCCTTCATCACCGAGCGGCTGTGGGAGCAGATCGCCGCGGTGAGCGAAGATCGATCGGCTCCGGGCCTGAAGCTGCCGCCGAACGACCTGTGTATGCGGGCGGCCTGGCCGGAGGCCGACGCCGAACTGCTCGATGCCGAGGCCGAGCGAGACTTCGCGTTGCTGCAGTCCGTGATCACCGCGGTGCGGAACATCCGCAATGAATACAACGTCCGGCCTCGCCAGTCGGTGGACCTGTACATCCACTGCTCGGCCGAGGAAGCGGCGGTGGTCCAGGCCAACCGCGAGGTGCTGGAAATGCTGGCGACCGCGTCACTGCAGGAAGCCGGTCCGGACGTGAGCGAGATGACCGATGCCGCCACCGCGGTGATCGGCGAGATGCAGATATTCATCGGCGGGCTGATCGACACCGAGGCGGAGCGTGATCGGCTCAGCAAGCGACAGGAAGAGCTGAGGAAGAATCGCAACGCCCTGCAGGGCCGGCTGAACAACAAGGGCTACGTCGAGAAGGCCCCCGCCCATCTCGTGCGGGAAACGCGGGACAAGCTGGCCGAGATCGAGGCCGAACTCGAGCGGGTCGAAGCGAATCTGGGCCGGTTGGAGGCGGGGGCGTGAGCGCTCGCCGGGAGCGCGGCATCTGATTTGTACAGGGTTCAGGCGTCGATTCTGTCGCCTTGGGTGCCGCGCAGTCAGGCAGTGCTGAGCAAAGGAGCAATGCCGGGTGTCGAAAATCGGACTGCTATCCGACAGCCACGGCCGCGCGACGACGACCCGTCGCGCGGTGCAGGTTCTCCTGGAACAGCAGGTGCAGCGGATCGTGCATCTGGGCGACATCGGTACGGTCGAAGTGATCGACGCCCTGGTGGAAGACCTGGATGAAGCCGGCCGCGTCAGGCCGCCTGTCCACGTGGTGTTCGGCAACACAGACTGGGACGGCCCCGCGCTCGGCCGCTATGCCGAGGGCTTCGGCATTCAGGTCGATCATCCGGTGGGCCGGCTCACGGTGGATGACCGGGTCGTCGTGTATCAGCACGGTCACCAGTCGGCGTCGATGCAGCAGGCCCTGGCCGAAGAGGTGGATTACCTCTGCCACGGCCATACGCACCGCACGCGGGACGAGCGTCGCGGTCGCACCCGCCTGATCAACCCCGGCGCTTTGTTCCGGGCATCCCGGTATACTGTCGCGGTGCTGGACGCCGGTCAGGATGAACTGAAATTCATCGAGGTGGCCGCGGCCGGGCCGGCGGCGTAGCCGCCGGTTTGACTTCAGGGGGGTTGCCGGCGATATCTTACGCAATGGCCGGTGCTCGCTAACCCAGGGATCGACGTGACTCAGAACGTTGGACCAATCGACGAATCGAAGCTGACCATACGGGACTACGTGCCCGCGGATCAGCCCAAAGTCAGTCGCCTTTACACCGAAGGCCTGCTCGCCGGTCAGATTCCGCCCAACGATACCGGGGCCGACATCGAGAACATCGAAGAAGAGTACATGCGTAACGAGCGGGCTCACTTCTGGATCGCCGAATACGAAGGCGAGGCGGTGGGCATGATCGGCGTGGCGGAAGACGAACCGAACCACGCTGAAATCCGTCGCCTCCGCGTCGAGCCGAGATACCAGTCGCGCGGCGTGGCGGTGAAACTGCTCGAAACCGCGCTCGGCTTCTGCCACCACCACGGCTACCTCAAAGTCGTGCTCGATACCCGGCTCGAGACCAGCCCCGGCGCGGCCATCGCCATCTTCGACCGATTCGCCTTTCAGCATACGCGGACCAGGACCGTGCAGGGTAAAGAGGTCGTCGAGTTCTACCTCGATCTCTACCGCGAACCGAAGGCCGATGACGAAGAGGAAGAGCAGTAGGCCTCAGATCCCCTCGCATCGCTCCACGTAGAACATCGAATCCGCGGGACGGGGGCCGATCATGTGCCAGCTCAGCGGAAACTTCAGCCCCGCCTCCACGTAAGACCGGAAGATACGTTCGCCCCATTTGAACTGGGTGTCGATGTTCTTCTCGATCTTCGCGGCGTCCGTCGAGCGCAGCAGTTCCTGCTGGCGATAGTCCCACGTCGGGTCGAGCCGGACCATGAGGTGGCCTTCGTCCCATTCGATGGGGTAGCCGTGTACGGGCCCTTCGCCGGTGCCAGGGGTGTGGAACCAGTAGCAGAGGAACCGGTCCTTGTCGGCAGTCGACGCGTGCTGTGACCCGCCGCGGATCATCCGGGCGTGCGACACGCGGATCGGCGGGGTTCCGAAACGCTTGCGGGCGATCCAGATCTGCTGCGCCACCACGTCCAGCAGCCCGACGTGAGCGTAGTCGGTCCGCAGCCGATCGCTGCAGTAGCGCTTGTTAATGCGTAAGTCTTCGGCCAAGTCGCATCGCCTTTCCGCGATGGCGATTATATGTCAGGTCAGCGGGCGCGCCACGGCGTGGTGCGTCTTGCTCTCGCGGGCTATGATGGCCGCATCAATGGAGACCAAAATGGCGGAAACGCACCACGCGAAATTGCGATTGATCGAGAAGACCGACGACTACGCGGTGCTGGCGATCCCCGGATCGAATTATCGCCTGCGCCTGCAGGCGGATGGGCTTGACGACGTCGAAGTCGGTGACCGTGTGCGCGGCGAAGTCCGAGTGAAGGTCTGGAAACTGGAGAGCGTCGCGCCGGGCGGATCGTTCATCGCTCCGGTGCATGGCCGGCCGCGACGCGTGCAGGGCGTCGTGCGCGGAGCGCTCGACGGCAATCGTCTCATCGTCGAGGTCGCCGGCTGCCCCTTCGTGGCCGATCTGCCCGAACGGTGGCAGGCCGGGAAATTTGCGCCCGGCTCGCGGGTCGGGCTGGATCTGATCGAGAGTCGCTTCACGGCCGACCGCCCGACCGCGGCGTCGGTATAACGGCAAAGCGGCCGGGGGGGGCGTCCGACCTGACGTTCTGCATGACGGGGAAGCGGCGGACTACGTCAACCACCGCCCGCCATCCACGCGGATGACTTCACCGGTGAGATAGTCGGCGTCGCGGGCGAGGAACAGCACCGCATTCGCGGCATCCTCCGGCGTGCCCGCCCGCTCCAGCGGTGTGCGGGCGAGATACGCCTCTCGCTGCGACTCACTCATGTCCTCGGCCCACGCCACGACGCCGGGCGCAATCGCGTTTACCGTGACCCGCGGCGCCAGTTCGCGAGCCAGCGTCCGGGTCAGATCGAGCAGGGCGGCCTTCGAGGCGCTGTATGCGGCGTAGTCCTTCCGCGGCCGGCCCATCACGTGAATGTCCACGAAGTGGATCACCCGGCCGCCTTCGTCCGCCCCGAGCAGGTCGCCCAGCCGCTGCGTCAGCCGCATCGGGGCCAGGGCGTTGATCGTCATGTGTTCCCGCCACGCGTCGTCCGTCACCTCGCCCCACGGCGTGGGCTGGAAAATCGACGCGTTGTGCACCAGCACGTCGAGGCGACCGAAGCGTTCGCGAAGCCGGCCGTCGATGTGATCGACGGCGTCGGACTCGGCAAGGTCGGCGTGGATCGCCAGCGCCTCCCCGCCGCCCGCTTCGATTTCCTCGATCACGGCCCGCGCTTCGTCTTCGCTGCGGTGACAGGTGATCGCAACACGGCAGCCGGCGCCGGCCAGCCGCAGAGCGACTGCCCGTCCGACCCGTTTCGCCCCGCCGGTGACAAGTGCGACCTTACCGGTCAGAATCATTGCGCTGCTCGTCCTCGCCTTCGTCTTCTTCCTCGTCATCCGCCACGGGTTGGACCCGCCGCCCGCCTTCTTGCCACGGGTCGGGCTCACTGTACGAAGCCGGCTTACGCGCGCGGGGCCTGGACATGGCCTGGTACCGCCGGTAGACCATTCGGGCCACGAGCAGGATCAACAAGACCGAGGCGAAGGCGACCGCGAGCAGGGCCATGAGCACCCAGTATCGCACCTCGGGCGGGATGGCAGTCTGCTGGGCTAGAGTGAGCATACAATTATTGTACGATAATGCGGCATCAGCCGATGCATGAACGGGGCGGCTGAACCGCACGTACAGACGATCCGATGATATGATCATCGTTTCGCCTTCAGTCCATGAATATCGGACCCAGCAATACGGGAAGCAGCGAATGCGTGACTTGATGAAATTGATGGTGGCTGCGGGCTGTTTCGCGGCCTTCCTCAGCGTGACCACCTCCGGTCAGGATTTCGGACCGGCCGGACGTACCCTGGCCGAGGTCTCGCGCCAGGCGTGGCAGATGGCGGCGGAAGGCAAGTTCGACGAGGCGGTCGACGCGATCCGCCAGGCCCCCAAAGACCCGAACGGCGATCCGCAGTACGCCTCGCTGCTCCAACACATCGAAAGCCACGAGGCCCGGGAGCAACAGCGCTGGGACCGCGTGCATTCGCTGTACGTCGACCGCACCGAGGAGATGCACGCCAGGGCCGAGAAGGGCGAATGGCAGGAGGCGATCAACGCGGCCATCGAAGCCCACGATCTCGCGGAGGTGCCCGCGGCGTTTCTCGAACGCGAGGACGTCAAGGAGATCGTCGCCAAGACCGAGGCCGAGGCCGAGAAACACCAGCGCGACGGTGACTGGCTGGAAGCGCTCGCCTTGTACCGCGGGCTGAATCTGCTGTTCGACGATCACGATTCGTACGTGGATGAACTCAAACGCGTCGCCCAACGGGTGCGACTGCTTCGTCTTTACGCGCCGGACGTGCTGTTCGAGATGTACAAGAAGCGGGCCGAGGAGAAGGGGGAGGACCCGCCCACGCCCTGGACCGGCGAGGACAAGCCGTGGGAGCGACAGTTCGACGGCATCGAGGCGAACATGCTGCGTGAGGCGATCGGCCGGGCCGAACGCCAGCACATCGAAGCCGGCGACTTCGAGTCGCTGATCACGGGAACCATCGATTCACTGCAGGTGCTGCTGACCACGCCGAATCTCGATGCGACCTTTCCCAATCTATCCGACGAAGACGCGGTGGGGCGATTCCTGCTCTACCTCGACGAGCAGAAGGCGTCCATCGAGCGCCGGGAAGGCGCGATGACCTTCCTCCAGGCCAGCACCGTGATTAACAACATCCTCCGCAAGAACGGACAAACGCTTCGCCTGCCGGAGGCCGTGTTGATTCACGAGATGGCCGAGGGATCGATGAACACGCTGGACGATTTTTCGGCGGTGATCTGGCCCGCCCAGCGCGATCGATTCGAGCGGACGACGAAAGGCAAGTTCTCCGGCGTCGGCATCCAGATCGTCCTTGCCCCCGATGGGCAGTTGACCGTCGTCACCCCCCTCGACGGTACGCCCGCTCACTCCGCGGGCATCAAGCCCGGCGACCGCATCGTCTCCATCGACGACAAGAATACCACCGGCATCACCCTCAATCAGGCGGTGGACCAGATCACCGGCCCCGAGGGCACCGAAGTCGTGCTCGGCATTCGACGCGGCACGGATGGCGAGGTGAAGGACGTCCGCCTGACCCGGGCCACGATCCGCATCGAGTCGGTCAAGGGCTGGCAGCGCGAAGCCGGTCACAGCGAGTGGGATTTCCATATCGACCCCGCGCTGAAGGTCGGCTACCTGCGGGTGACGCAGTTCGGCCCGAACACGGCGGGTGAGATGGACCGGGCCTTCACCGAGATGAAGAATCACGGGGGCGTGAACGGGTTGATCCTCGATCTGCGGTTTAATCCCGGCGGACTGCTCAGTGCGGCGGTGGAAATGAGCAATCGCTTCATCGACTCCGGCATGATCGTTTCGACGACAAAGACCTCGATCTGGGGCCACCCGTGGAAGGCGATGGCCGACAAGCGCCAGACCTATCGGCGCGATGCGAATTCCGAGACGCCCGATTTCCCCGTGGTCGTGCTCATCAACAAGGGCAGTGCGTCGGCGAGCGAAATCGTCGCCGGCTGTCTCCAGGCCCACGACCGGGCGATCATTGTCGGCGAGCGCAGCTACGGCAAGGGCAGCGTGCAGAACCTCTACTCGCTCAGCGGAGGCGAGGCATACCTGAAGCTCACCACCCAGTACTACATCACCGCCGCCAACCGCATCATTCACCGCCGACCGGGCAGCAAGGCCCCGTGGGGCATCGACCCTGACGTGCGGGTACGCATGACTTCGGAGCAGACGCGGAACCTGATCGAAGCGCGTATGGTGCTCGACGTGCTGCGGGATTCGAACGAGCAAGAAGTCGACCTCACCTCCGTGCTGCACGAAGACAAGAAGAAGGACGGCGAGGACGGCGATGTCGAGGAGATCCGCGACGACGCCCCGCCCGAGATCACCTCGGCCGGGGAACTGATCAGCGACGGGATCGACCCGCAGCTCGAAGCGGCCCTGCTGCTGCTCAAGACGCGATTGGTGGCGGATCCGCAGATCTGACGCCATCGTCGGTGAAAACGTTTGCGCGGCGCCCCGGCCCCCCGCCGGTCCTTCATCCCCTCGCTCGCGCCGACCCTGGCCCCCTGTCTTGGCGTTCGGGGGCGAGCGGGATTACCCGCGGTGCATTTGATAGATGCCGGCCGGGACGGAGTGGAACGCTCCGTCGACGTCGCGCTCGACCTTCTCACCGGTGATTTCTTCAGTCAGCGACGTCACGTCGTCCCACGGGGCGGGAAGGGAGAAGTCGCGCTCCTTGCCGCTCTTCGTCGGCCGACCGTCGGGCGTGAACTGCGCAAGCTCCGCCTTCACGATCGGCACGAAGAGCAGGTTGTCCATCACGCTCAGATCGCCGTCGAGGGAAACGGTCGCATCGCGGCCGCCGTTCTCCCGCAGCAGCTTCGTGATGTACTTGCAGTAGGCCTCGCGATGCTCGACGTCTGCCGGCTTGCACATCCCGCTGCCCGGGCTGAAGCCGGGGCCCTGGTCGATCACGATCCGCTTCGGCGACCATGCGTTGAGGGTCAGGAAGAAATCCCGCGGGCCCATCCCGTCCACCGCCCGCTTCGGGTTGGAGTGGATCGAGAAGATATCGATCGGCCCGTCAAGCGACACCCCTTCACCCAGCACGATCGCTTCGGGATCACACGTCTTCACGTGCCGATGAATCTCCTCCATGAATCGGATTGTCATGACCGGCGTGTCGCCGGGGCAGCGCATGAAGTCGCGCGGGATGAAGTCCGGTTCCATGGCGAAACCATAGCAGTCGAAGAACACGCCCTTGCACCGGCACTCGCGGAGGTAGAAGTCCAGCCACTTCTTTGTGTAATCGATGTAGCCGGGATGGCCGGGATTCACCACGTACATCCCTTGATCGCGGTTGCCCCAGGAGGCGACCATCTCGCCGTTGATCCCCCGTATGAACCAGTCGTCGTCGATCTCGTGCGCCCCGGGGGTGAGCCCGCTGTGCGACATCCAGATCAGCAGCGGAATCCCGCGGTCGGCGAGGCGATGGCACATCGTCTTGAACTCGTCCATCGTTCCGTAGTTCGGGTCGGGCTCATAACCTGTCGGGAGCGTGCCGCTGCGAATCGGCCGATTGGTCACCAGCGAATAGCTGATGCCGCTGAACAGTCCCTGCTCGTACTGCTCGATCCAGTGGTCGGCCTGGTCGGACCAGGTCGGCTGATTATCCCACGCCAGGCCGTTCACGAAGTGCGTCTTGAATACCCACTCCGGCGGTTCCCGGTAGTAGTGGGTGACGTAGTCGCCCATCCACGCCATCATCGATTCGCGGGTTTCGCCGAAGTAGAGTTTGACTTCGGGCATGCGGAATTTCTCGCCCACGTTGACGTGGCCGTGGAGGTTGAAGTCGTACGCGACGCCGCGCCCCGCGGTCTCGGTGTTGAGCATGTAACCCATGTGCGATCGGCGACAGGTCAGCGCCAGCCAGTGTTCGGTTGCAGCGTTATAGAACACCCCGCCATGGATGACCATCGTGCCCGGGTACTGCCGGCGCCATGGACTCTTGAGAAACTGCTTGACCGTCTCCGGCGCGTCGTTGTCGTAACCGACGTGGCCCCATGCGTCGCTCGGCCCGGTGGAGTGGGACGAGGCATAGATCATCCGCGTCTGATCGCCCCAGAATTTCCAGTTCCAGTTCAGCAGCCCGAAAGCGTCGACCCAGAGCGGGGCTTCGATCGCCGGGCCGCCGGGGCCGTGCCATGGAATCTGCGTGATGTCGGCGAGGTCGCGCCGGAGCCAATACTGCACCCCGATGCAGTTGTGCTTCATGCCTTGGCGCATGCCGATCTCGCGGGTGAGCACGAGCCCGGCCCCGGCGCCGAAGTTCACCCAGTGCTCACCTCGCATACGGGCGTGGACGCCGAGGGGGGCATTTCCGGCTTCGCGGTCCTCCGGGTCCAGCCGCATGTTCAGCGGCAAACCGTTGACGGTCAGCTCGGGACCGGGGTGTCCGGCGTCAATCAGTTCCTCGCCGTAAAGGCGAAACGACTTAACGGCGCCGCTCCCGGGGTCACATTGGATTTCATACGGTTGCTTCACGCATCGTCCCTTCGGTATTCGTCAGGCCCGACAGCATACGGTCGTGATTTGCACGTGTCACCTGGATACGTGCTAAGATCAGAACGATGTTTCGAATGACCTGCCTGATGACAATTCTGACCGGCTACGGGGTCATGCTTGCCGCGGAGCCGCGCCTGCATGAGCGGGAATCCGCTGCCCTGACGGTGTATCTGGATTCCATCGCCGCCGGCGCGCCATCGTCGCCTGACATGGTCGACCGCTTCGCCGAACTGTCCGAAGACGGCCTCTTTGAGGTGGTCCGCGCTTATGCGGCGGGTGAGGAAGCGCTGCCGCCGCACACGCAACGGGCCTACCAGGACCTGCTTGAACGCACGACGCGGCCGCTGCTGCACCCCTGGGCGATGGTCCAAGTCTACGCCCCACGGCTCGGCGAGGTATCCCTGCACGCTGCCGAGGAGGACGACCTGGTGCGGCGGCTGTTCAGCCGGTTGATGTCCAATGAAGGCAGCCGACGGTCCATGGACCTCGCGGTGCGGCTGGCGGCGACAGCGACGCTGGCCCATCTCGCGTCGGGTGAATCGGCGCGGCGCGTCGACTTGCTCGAGGCCTGGGATCGACGGCTGTGGGCCGGACGGGAAAGCCGACCGATCCCGAAGCTTCACGAACGGCTGGCGGCGATCGCCGACCAGTTCTCCACGAACGCCCCGCCCCGCGAGATTCAGGCGATGCTTCGCTTCGTCGGCGGCTGGCCGCAGCTTCACTCACCGTACGACCGGGCGCTCGCCGCGGCCCTGGAGCATGATGATCCCGAAGTGGTCAAGGCGGGGCTGAACGCCCAGCAGCGCCGGCCGGCGCGGCTCGACCTTAACGCCGGCATCGTCGAGCGGTGGCTCGATCACCGCGAGATCGTCCAGCGCGCCCTGCGGAACTTCGCCTACGACGAGGCCGGCGAACACGCCGCGGTTCTCCGCGACATCTGGCCGCTCATTCCCGAGGACAACGACCTGGCCCGGTACGATTGCCTCTTTGCGATGGGGGTGCATCCGTCGGGGAACGCGGGCATCGCTCTGGACGCGGTTCTCGCCGACGCCCATGCCTATCTTGACGTGGCCGTGCCGATTCTCGCCGAGGGCGATCCGGCGCTGGCCCGAAAGGCGGTGGCGCACGTGCTGGGTGGGTTCGCCGGCGCGGATGAAGAGGCGCTGCGACTCGCCCATGAAACGCAGCTTCGTGGCTTCGAACAGTACGCGGTCGACCTCGCCCGCGATCCGGATCGAAGCCAGATGGTGCGGCAGACGGCTCTCCAGTATCTCCGGATCACCAGCGGTGACTGGCGGCGTGAGATGCTCGACTTCCTCGCTCATCCCACCACCGATCTCCGTCTCGCCGCGATCCAGATGTTCGGGCCGCCCGAAGGACTGAGCGAAGAGGACATGGCCGTGATCGGGCCGCAACTCATGCGTGTGGCCATCAACGACGAGGTCCTCGGGCACCGCCAGGAGGCGATGTACGTCCTCGGGCAGTGGCGTCATCCGCAGACGGTCGCGTTCTTCGAGAAAGTGCTCGCAGAGAATCCGCCGGTCGACCTGCGGCGGTACTACGACGATGACGCGCCGTACTGGCAGTATCGTTTTCGGTTGATGGCCCTGCTGGGCCTGGCGAAGCTGGACCACGCCGAGGCGTTGCGGGAACTGGTCGAACTGCACGAGACGAGCGGGCCGGCCCAGCGAATGGACGTGTTGCTGGCGTTTCTGGACATGGGGCGAATGCACGAGATGGCCTTCGAGGACCTTGATTCCCGCGAGGCGAAGCTGGTGGCCACCGCCGCCACGCTCATCCGGACGTGCGGAAGTGAGGCGCATCGCCGCCGACTGCGCGAGCGTTTCGCCGGTGCGCCGCTGTGGAAGCAAATGGACGAGACGAACATCGACGACCACCGCATTCCCGAGATTGTGGAGCTGAGCCATGAATCGCACAGTGACTGATACTGGTAACCTTCGGTGCTCGAGTTCCGGGCGGCACGGTCGGACCCGCAGCGATGCGCTGGACCGGTCGTGCCGAAAACGCGGGACGCTGCGGAAGCACGGCCGGCTCTTCGCTGCGTTTCGAGGCCGACCATGGCTCCCATCGATGGCTGCCTTGCTGGTGTCTTTCGTCGCCGCAACCGCCCTCGCGCACGACACCGGGTTCGGCCATTCGCGCCGGACGATTTTTATCGCCCCCAGCGACAGCGGCTTCGTACTCGAATACCGAATTCAGCTCTCGGCTGATGAAGCAATGATCGAACTGACCCACATGGACCGCGACAGGGATGGCCGCGTGAGCGCGGACGAACGCGATGCGTTCCTGACCGCGCGAGGCGAGGCACTCGCCGCCGACATCGAAATCGAGCGGGAAGATGGGGATTCGGTTGATCTGCGACGGATTAATTTTCGTCTCGGACCGACTCTGACGCAAACCTTCGTGTACCGGTTAGCCACGGATGCCGTTGAACTGACCGTGACGGATCGCAACTTCGCCCACAAACCGGGGTTGGTGCGACTGATCGTGGGGAAGGGGGGCCGGTTGGAGCGGCTGGACGAGGCCGATCTGTCCCACGCCAGCAAGATTCGGGTCCGCGTCACACGCGCTCCGGGCTCGTGACAAGGGTTGATGGATTTGTTAGCGTCTTCGCCTTAATCCACGGGTCATCACGGCCCCGAGTGAAAGTTCATGCGTTCGCGTGAAGTTCTCAGTGCGGCAGATGGTCGGCCGGTTTCTGCGGCCGGTTGCCGAGAGTCTTTCCCCCAGGAGATGCTCGATGTCCGAAGCCCAAGGTGACCTTGCGGTCATCCAGGAATGTCGCGATTCATACCACCAGATTCACGAGCAGATGGGCAAGGTGATCGTCGGCCAGACGGAAGTGGTCGACGAGATTCTCATGGCCCTGTTCTGCGACGCCCACGTGCTGCTGATCGGCGTGCCGGGCCTGGCGAAGACGCTGATGATCTCGACCCTCGCCAAGGTCCTCAAGCTCGACTTCAAGCGCGTGCAGTTCACCCCCGACCTGCTGCCTGGTGATATCACCGGCTCGGAGGTGATCGAAGAAGATCGTTCCACGGGACGGCGGGAGTTCCGCTTTGTCGCCGGGCCGGTGTTTACGAATCTGCTGCTCGCCGACGAAATCAACCGCACGCCGCCCAAGACGCAGGCCGCGTTGCTTCAGGCCATGCAGGAGCGCGAGGTGAGCATCGGCACCAAGACCATGCACCTCGAACGCCCGTTCCTCGTGATGGCCACGCAGAACCCGCTGGAGCAGGAAGGCACCTACCCGCTGCCGGAAGCCCAGCTCGATCGCTTCATGTTCAACACCTACGTCGATTACCCCAGTGACGAGGAACTCGCCGAGATCGTGGTGAAGACGACCGGCGGCGGGCTCGGCGACGTGGAGGCGGTCATGGACGGCCCGCGGATTCAGGAAATCCAGAAGATCGTCCGTCGCGTCCCGGTGGCCAACCCGGTGGTGGACTACATCGTGCGGCTGTCCTCGGCCACGCGTCCGGCGCACGACCTGGCGCCGGAGTACGTGCGGGATTACATCAGTTGGGGCTGCGGCCCGCGCGCGGCGCAGTATCTCGCGCTCGGGGCCAAGGCGTACGCCGTGCTGCATGGCGAGGCGCACGCCTCTATCGAGGGGGTGCGGACCATCGCCCCGAGCGTGCTTCGCCACCGCATCGCGCTGAACTTCAACGGCCAGGCCGAGGGGCTCACCCCCGCCCGGATCGTGGAGATGCTGCTCGATTCGATCCCGGCGAACGCCGCCGCCTGATCGTGCGTAGACAGGCCGATGCGGAACGACCAGACTTCAATTGGGCGATTAACCAATGCCGGCTACCGCTAACGACGGTCAGCTCCATATTGACCCCACACTCCTGCAGCGGATGAAGGGGATCGAGCTCAAGAGCCGGCGCCTCGTGCGCGGGCTGTACGCCAACCGCCATCGCACCGCGGACCACGGGGCGAGCACGGAGTTCGTCGAGCACCGTGAATATCGGCGGGGCGACGAACTGCGCAACATCGACTGGCGGGTGTTCGGGCGAACGAGTCGGCTCTTCGTGAAGGTCCACGAGCATGAATCCCACATGCGAGCGAACCTCGTCCTCGATACATCGGACTCGATGCGGGTGCCCCCGCCGGCGGGGCTGCCGAGCAAGCTTGAGCTCGGCTCGGTCATCGCCGGGGCGATTGGAATGCTCGTCGCCACCCAGCAGGACGCGGTGGGCCTGCTCTGTCTCGGCGATACCGTGGAAGAACACATCCCCGCCCGGCAGGGCATGACGCACCTGACCCAGCTTTACCAGCACCTCGCTCATCCACGCGGCGAAGGCGGCGGACGGTTCGGCCGGCTCGTCCACGAATGCGGTGAACGACTCGGCACCCGGGCGATGACCTTCCTCATCACCGACGGTCTGGACAACCCCGAGCACATGCTGGACGCGATGAAGAACCTGCGGGCTCGCCAGCAGGACGTCACGCTGATTCAGATTCTCGATCGCAATGAGCTTGAGTTCCCCTTCGACCGCATGACCGAGTTCCGCCACCCCGAGACCGGCGGGCGAATCGTGGGCGATCCGGCGACCCTGCGGTCGAACTACCTCGAACGGCTGAACGCTCACCTGGAGAAGGTGGCCGACTACGCCCAAAAAGCCCACGCGGAGTACCTGCGTCTGAGCACGGCGGACGATCTGCTGTCGTTGCTGTCATTGCACTTCGTGGCCCGGCAGATGAGGAGGGGCGGCTGATGTTGTACCCGCTCATGCTGCTCGGGCTCGCCGGACTCGCCGCGCCCATCGTGATCCATCTGATCCAGCGGCAGCGTCTGAAGCCGCAGATGCTCGCGACGCTGCAGTTCCTGGATCGCGAGGACGTGGCCAACGCCTTCGCGCCCGTGCCGCGCGACCTGCTGCAACTGCTGCTGCGGTTGCTCTTGTTGCTGCTGATCGTACTGTTGATGACCCGGCTCATCGTGGGCGGCGACGAGGTTGGCCCGCGGTCCATGGCGGTCATCCTCGACCGGTCCATGAGCATGCAGCAGAAGGTCGGGGTGGAATCCTTGTTCGACCGGCACAAGACGCAGATTCTCGACCTCATCGACGGCATGGGCGGCGACGACAAGCTGTCGCTCATGCTGGTGGATGATCGGATCGCGGTCGAAACGCCGTACATGCAGGATCGCGAGCAACTGCGCGCGATTGTGGAGGACTTCGAGCCCGGCGGCGGGGGCGGGCTGGCCATCCCCCCGGCGATTCGTAAGGCGATCGGCGAACTGCGCAGCCGCCGCGAGGTCAATGCCTGCGTGCTCGTATTCTCCGATCATCAGCGGACCCACTACGCCTCGGCCCTCGAACGGATCGATCAGCAGGACGACCGCGGCGTAATGGCCGATGTGCGCGAGCAGCTCGCCGCGGGGTACGTGCAGGTGCTGCTCGTGGACGAACAGGGCGAGGTCGGGGCGAACGTAGCCCTTGAGCAAGCGACGTACCACCCGTTGCGGGTGTACGTCGGGGCCAGCGCCCGCGCCACCACGGTGGTCAGGAACTACGCCGACGAGGCCCAGACGACGAACGTGACGATCTACGAAGGCGACACCGCCGGCCGAACGCGCTCGGTCGACCTCGAACCGGGCGAAGCGGCGCACGTGGACGTGGTCCACCGGTTCGAGTCGCCGGTGGACAGCGCCACGCAACTGGAGATCACGGACGACGTGCTGCCGGCCGACAACCGCTTCTACCTGCCCATGCGGATGCGCGATCGCCGACAGGTGCTGCTCGTGGCTCCGCCCAGGGGCGATCAAGCGCAGGAGGACGTCGGGCTTGCGCTCAGCTATCAGGGCGCCGATCTGCTCGCCTATGCCCTCAACCCCGGTGAAGTGCTCGGGCAGGGCTCGGGCACCTACATCAACGTCAAACGCATCACGCCGGCGCTGATGGAACGCGTCTCGCTGCCCCTGTACTCGACCGTGATCCTGCACGGCGTAGCCGGCGTCCCCGAGCAGTCGCGCGACGATCTCGTCGGGTTTGTCAACAACGGCGGCGGGCTGTGGATCGTGCCCGATCCGGACCTGCCGCCCCTGCGACTGAACGAAACGTTCGGCCCGCTGCTCAAGGGCACGATGATCGGCCAGCTTCGCGAGCCGGACCAGGCGCAGCCGCTCGAGACCGCCGAAGGCCGCATCGGTCACCCCATGCTTCTGCCACTGTTACGGGAGCAGTGGGGCGACGTCCGCGATATCCACTTCACGCGGTACTTCGGTCTTGAAGCCACCGGTGGAGCAGACCCGGCCCTGATCGCCGGTAACGGCGACTGGCTTGCCGCGGTCATCCGCCACGGTGAGGGGCAGGTGTTCCTCCAGCTTTTCAGTGCGGACCTGCAGAGCACGTCGCTGCCTCGCTCTATGGCGTTCGTTCCGTTCGTGCAGGAAGTGATCGCCACGCTGGGCGACCGTCAACTCGACCAGTCCATTGACATGATGCGGGTCGGCGAGGTGCTGCGGATGCGACTGCGGGCCTTCCGCGGGCTCTCCGGAGAAGTGAACGTCCAGGGCCCCGAGGACCGGCAGTTCGCGTTGACCGGGCCGGACAATGACGAGATTCGAGTGGAAGGGCTCGTCCAGCCCGGCGTCTATGCTGTGACCCATCCCCTGAAGCAGACCGGCCGCAAGCGCTGGCTCGCCGTGAATCCGGTGACCGAAGAGTCGCAGCTCGGCCGGTTGAGCGACGCCGACGCGGCCGCGGTGTTCGGCGAGACCGCCGTGGCCCGCATCCCCTATGCCGACGTGCACCGGCAGTTCACCCAGCGACGGGAGATCGTCTGGCTCATGCTCTGGCTGGTGCTGATCGCATTCATTGTCGAGGCGGCGATTGGGGCGTGGCAGTCGCGCCGCGCCCC
>CAYFQS010000013.1:0-22926 GCA_964345245.1 uncultured Planctomycetaceae bacterium
CGGGGGGGGCCCCCGCGGTGGGCCAGGGTGGGGGTCGGGACCAGGGGCCTGTGGGGGGGGGGGTTGCCGTCCGCGGGCGCCCCGCCGATGCCTTCGCCGGGCGAGTAGAAGTCGTCGTCGGTGGTCACGCCGTCGGCGTAGACCACGCCGCTGAAGAACACCGGCCCGCCGGGCATGTGGCCGAAGTCGGTCGTGCCCATGACCGCGTTGAACGTCGTCCCGCCGCTGGTGAACGAGCCGGGCAGCACGCCGAGGCCGATCTCCTTGTGATTGCCGTTCATCATGTTGATGCGGTGACCGCGGCCGGGGAAGTCCTCATCCACGAACAGGTTGGCGTGGAGCTGGGCGGTGGAGGGCCCCAAGGCCGGCGTGCCGTCGGTCTCACCCAGCCACGCGATGTTCTCGCCCGAGCCGAAACTCTCCGGAAACGCGTAGCCGGCCAGTTCCATGCGGTCCCACGGCTGGCTGCCGTTCTCACCCTCATGCTGGAACTGGTTGTTGTCCAGCATCCACTGGCTGTGCCAGTACGCCGCCGCCGCGATCCGCGGGTTGAACGCCAGCGGCTGTTTCGGATCAGTCGAAATCGTGTCCGGGGCGAGCCCCTCGTTCAGGTCCGGCGTGGCCCCGCCCGTCCAGTCCTCGCCCGCCAGGCGCGTGACCTCCGCCGTCGGGTCCAGCCGCGCCCGGTTAATCAGCTCCAGCATGTACTGATCGAAGTCGCTCGGTTCCTGGTGCATGAACGTGTCGAAGCTGATGAACGATTCGGTGAACGTCGCCCGCTCGAAGTCGATGCCGTCGGGATTCGTCGCCGCATCAAGATGCGCGAAGAACAGATCGCTGTCCCACAACACGCCGCTCGGCAGCGGCTGGGCCGGGGTGAACGACGACTGCGTGTGGTTGTCCCAGAGCTGGAAGACCTCTTCGAACCCGTTATCGGCCCGCTCGACCGCGAGTCCGACGGCGTTGATCACGCCGGTCTGCGTCGGGGCGTTCCAGGTGAACGTGGTTGCGGGGTCCACTTCCGTCTCGCCGTGCAGGGGGTTGGTCCACGCCGGCTCCTCGGTCACCGTGGGCAGCCCGCCGCCGCCCGCCGCGTCGAAGAGAAAGTCGTAAGTCAGCAGGTCGTCATCGTCGAAGGGCGTCAGTTCCAGCGTGTAAGTGCCCCACGTGTAAGGATCGAGGTCGGCAAGCACGGTGGATTCGAATTCGTACTCCCACTCCTCGATGCCGTCGAAAACCTCCTGATCGGTGAAGTTCACCCACGTCCCGCCGGGCAGTTGCAGTCGGGCGGACTCGATCAACCCCGGCTCGGCGATTCCGAACCCGAACTCGAAATTGTGCATGTCGTCGGCCCCGGCGTCGGGGGCGAACAGCGTCCCTCGGGCTATGAACAAATCGCTGATCAGCAGCGCCGGGTCGCCGAATTCCGACTCGATCCAGATTTCGGGGCTCAGGTCGCCGAGCCCCTGCATGCCGCCGGTGGCCACATTGTGTGTTTCGATGTCGGTCCACCCGCCGCCGTTGATCTGGTACCGGCCGACGAAGGAGTTGCCGCCGGTCACGTCGATCTGCAGGTCCACCGTGGTGGTCGCCGGATCGTGCCCGGTGAGGATGACCGGCGTCGATTCCCATTCTTCGGGCCCGCCCTCGTCGAACACCGACATGCCGATCGCCAGGGCGTTGGTGTAATCCGTGCCTTCGTGATTGCCGGTGAACCAGCCGCCCCAGACCTCCGGCTCGGCGTCGGCGGTGTCCGAATTGCCGCCCGCCGAGAACCCGTAGTGAATCCCGTCCACCTCGTGGTTGAGGAATCCGCTGAACGACGCGTCGAAGGTCCAGTCATCGGAGGCGGGCTCGGCGAGGCCGCCCGCGTGCATGCTCGCCCCGCCGCTCATCGTGTTCACCGTCTGCACGCCGGCCGTGGTGTCGAGGTCGGTGGCGACCAGGCCGCCGGGACTGGTGATCGGCTGCCACTGGAAGGTCGCGCCGGTCTCCGAACCGGGCACGGCGTTGATCGCCCCCGCGGGCAGTTCGATCACGCCGTCGGCGTCTTCCGTGCCGCTGGAGAAGTCGTAGGCGATGTCGCGGCCGGCCCCGTCGACGTAGTTGATCGCGTCGATCTCCACGCCCCACTCCTGGGCCACGAGGTCTTCCACGCCGATCAGGGAGATGCTCGCCCACGCGGGGTCGCCGGCCTGGAAGGCGGCGAAGCCGCGGAAGTTCCCGCTGCTTTCCTGGTCGCCGATCACGGTCTTCGCCCCGTCGGGTGCCCCCCAGATGTTGGTGAGCATGTCGCTGTTGACGAAGTACCCGCCGCCGGGGATGTAGCCGCCGGTCGAGCCCTGCACGGCGTCGACGAGCATCGGTCGGCGCGCAGCGATGACGTACCAGTCGTAGTCGCCGTTGAACACGTCGTCCGTGCTGCCTTCGCCGAGCTGGGTGTAGTCCTGCTCGTCGACATTGAGCCAGAAGTCGCCCCAGTCGCCGCCGGTCGGGTCGGTGTTGCCCGCCCAGACCTCGTAGGCGGCCGAGAGCAGCAGTCGCGGCTCGAGCGACTCCATGCCGCACCACGGCTCGCGGGCCGGGTCGGTCGGCGCCGACCCGCCGAAGCGGCGGTGCCTGTCCTTGTTGCGAATGCGATCAAAAAGCCGATTCAGCGACCCCACGACACCAGAGAATGTACGCACAACGCGATCTCCCAAAGTCCGAATAACCTCGGACGCTCAGTGGATTGATCTGTTCCGCCCGCTCAAACGCGCGGCTTGGCTGGCTGCCCCACAACGGCGCAGTCGCCCGGACGCTCCTTTTCCGCCCGCATCAGGCCTATCCGTAACAGCAGTCGGTCGATAGGCCCGACCATATCATACTTATTCGGACGAAGAACACCAGACAATTTATTGTTTTTCCTCCGTTGCGGGCGCGGCCCCGCTTTACCGGTTCACCCCCTCACCAAACCTTAACCCGCGGGGGATCAGGGACAGCCGCTCAGGTCGAGCGCCACGAGAGGCGGCCGGATCGAAATCGCACCCCGCTCAAAGGGGCGGCGTGTCCGCGGGCCGCGTGGTAGATTATGGGCGAGACACAGAACGGATTCACCAACGAGGTGAGACGATGTCGAAAAATCGCGGACGGGACAAACGGAAACAACGGTTGAAGGCGAAGCAGAGGCGGGAGCGGAAGCTCGAGGCGTCGGAGGGCATCGCGGCGTTGGGGGCGAAGATGCCGCTGGAGCGATGTCTGATCTCGGAAAGCTGGCAGCACTGGCGGAACATGACGCAGATCGCCATCGGTCGCCAGGCGAAGCGCGACCGACCGATCATCCTGGCGGTGTTCATGATCGATCTGGCGTGCCTCGGGCTCAAGGACGGGTTCGTGCGAAAGGTGTCGACGACCCAGTGCGAACAGGTTCTCGAGCAGATCAGCCGGAACGGCGCTTTGGTGCCGTGCGATCCGGACCTCGCGGCCAAGGTGATCGAAGAGGCGGAGCGATACGCACGGGACCTCGGCTTCGAGCCGGAAGCGGACTCGGCGGCGGCGAAAGCGATCCTCGGCGACGCCGACCCCGCCCGGTGCGATGCGGACGTGCCGCTCGGCGGCGAGGCCGGCAGGCCCTACTACTTCATCGGACCCCACGACGATCCGGGGCAGATCATCAGCCGGTTGCTCCAACGCTGCGGCGACGACGGGTTCACCGTCGCCGGTCCCCCGGCCCTGATTCCCGATCCCGTGTACCACCGGATCGAGCAACACCCCAACGTGCAGATCATCGCGATGGATATGCCGCGCCCCTGACCGGATGCCTGCTCGCGTCCGGTCCGTCGGAACCGACGGCCGGCGTGCATGCCGCAGCATCCCCGCGCCCCCGTCGCGGCCTCGCTTCAGCGAGCCGCGACCGGGGCGCCGCCGACGCGCGACGGGCGGGTGCACGCAGCCGCCTTGTCGGCCGGGCCGAGGGCGGGGATACTCGGCGGCATGAGAACACTCGGCGTGATCATCGCGAGGGCGGGGAGCAAGGGCCTGCCGGGCAAGAACACGCTCGACGTGGCCGGGCGGCCGATGATCGCGTGGACGATCGAGCACGCACTCGCCGCCCGGCGGCTCGATCACCTCGTGGCCAGCACGGACGACGAACGGGCAAAGCAGATCGCGGCCGAACTCGGCATCGAGGTGATCGACCGCCCGGCCGAGCTCGCCGGCGACACCGTCACCGTCGACGCGGTGGTGCGGCACGCGCTGCGAACAGTCGAACAGACGGGGCGGAACCAGGAGCCCGTCGACGCCGTGGTAATCCTCTACGGCAACCTGCCCGTGCGGCCGGGCGATCTGACCGACCGGGCGGTCGAGAAGCTGCGGCAAACCGGCTGCGACAGCGTGCAGTCGGTATCTCCGGTGGGCAAATCACACCCCTACTGGATGAAGCGGCTCGACGGCGACCGGCTGCTGGCGTGGACCGAAAACCAAGTGTACCGCCGACAGGACCTGCCGCCGGCGTACATGCTCGACGGCGGGATCATCGCCGTCACGCGGGCGGCGCTGATGACCGAAATCCCCGGTAAGCCGCATGCCTTTCTCGGCGACGACCGACGGGCGGTGACGACCGAGCCCGGCGAGGTGGTGGACGTGGACCGCGAGGTCGACCTCGCGGTGGCGACCGCCGCCGTGGAACGCCGGCTGCGTCTGCCCAACCGAGGCCTGACGCTTCGTGGCTGGAATCAGCCGACCTGCGTGATCGCCGAGCTCGGGGTGAACCACGACGGATCGGTCGAACAGGCGCTGGCGCTGACCGAAGCCGCGGCGGAAGCGGGCGCGGACGCGGTGAAGCTGCAGCTCTTCGACCCCGACGTGCTGCTCAGTGCCGATGCGGAGCTCGCCGGCTACCAGGCGGAGACGGCGGACGATCCCCACGCCATGCTGCGGGCGCTGACGCTCGAAGCCGACGAAATGGCGAAGGTGCGGGATCGTGCGCAGGCACTGGCCCTCGGATTCGTACTGACGTGTTTCAGCCTGGAAGAGATTCAGCCGCTCGAGGCGCTGTCGCCGGACGCGGTCAAGATCGCCTCCCCGGACTGCGTGAATCGGCCGCTGATCGAGGCGGTGGGCGGGCTGCACCGTCCGCGGCTGATCTCGACGGGAGCGGCGACGAGCGAGGAGATCGGCCGGCTGCTCGGCTGGCTTGCCGGCGACCCGACCGCCCTGCTGCTGGCCTGCGTCAGCGCCTATCCCACGCCGAACGACGCGGCATCGCTGGAGCGGATCGCGCATCTGCGCCGCTTCGCCGATCGCGTCGGCTACTCCGATCACACCACGGACGTGATGACCGGCGCCCTCGCGGTGGCCGCCGGGGCGAGCGTGATCGAAAAGCACCTGACGTGGGACTCCGGCGCCGCGGGGCCGGACCACGCGGCGAGTCTCGATCCGACGCGGTTCGCCGCGTACGTGCGACACATTCGGCAGGCGGAGCGGATGCGGGGCGAGCGCTGGGCCGGCGAGGCGCTGGCGGTCGAGGCCGACGTTCGCCGCGTGTCGCGGCAGAGCGTGTGCACGGCCCGCGATCTGCCGGCGGGACGCTCGTTGAGCCGCGACGACCTGACGGTCAGGCGCCCGGGGACGGGCATCCCCGCGGCGTGGTTGCACGCCGTGGTCGGTCGTCGGCTGGCCCGCGACGTCTCGGCCGGGCGCGTGCTGGACGGCGGCGACCTGCGAACGGACTGACGAGCGGCCATGTACCGAATCCGTCGGCCCGGCGACGCGCCCCGGCTCGACGGCTCGGGGCCCGGCTGAACGATTCCCGCCCCGTTTCGGCTCGATTGGCATCGCATGCAAATCGTGATCCGGAACTGGCAATCCACTCCGTGAACCGATACGCTCTTGCGCCATGACCTGGCGTGCAATAGTTCTCGGTTTTCTCTTGGCCGCGGCCATCGCCGGGCTGAGCTACGTGAACGCGGCGGTGGTCAACCAGACGCCCCTGATCGGCAACCACCTGCCGGTGGGCGTGTTCGGCGTGATCGTCCTGCTGCTGCTGCTGGCCAATCCGCTGCTCCGCCTGCTCAAAAAGTCGGCGATGTTGCGCCCGAGCGAGATCGCGGTGATCGCCGCACTCGGGCTCGCGGCCTGCGGCTGGCCGAACTCCGGGTTCTTCCGTGTCTTCGCCACCGTCCTCGCGACCCCCGCGCACTGGGTGCAGACCAACGCGAGCTGGCGGTCGGCCAGGGTGATGAGCTACCTGCCCAACGCCTCGATGAAGATCGCCGAGGGCCACGTCCACGACTGGGCGGGCCTCGCGGCCAAGCTTGGCGATCCGGGCGGGGACCAGCCGGTGCGCCAGGCGATCTGGCGGAGCTTCTCCCCCGGCCTGCAGCGTCGGGTCGCCGCGGCGGCCCGGCAGGGGACGGTCGAAGTCAACGTGCGCGATCGCCTGCTCAACGGGTTCGACGGCATCATCGACAACGAGTCGTTCTACGAGCAGTTCGACGAGTCGCTGCTCCCGGCGAAGGCAGACGAGATCCGGCTGGAGCAGGAGCGGCTGCGGGCAGCGCGGGCGGACCACCTCGACCGGCTGGAGCAACACCTCGCCCTGGCCGAGGAGACGCCGAACGAAGCGGCGGCCGACGAACACGAGAACGTCGCCGCCCGGGCGAAGAGCATGGCGACCTACCGTCAGATGCAGATCGCCCGGCTGGACCGGGCGATCAACCGGGCGCTGCTGGTGCACGCGCTGGCCGGTCACATCGCCCCGCCACCGGAAGGCGGACCGATCCTTCCCGCCGAGGCCATGGCCGATCCCTTTGCCGTGGGCACGCTGATGCAGGGTTGGGACGGCCCGGAGAACCTGGACGTGAGTCAGTTGCCCTGGCCGCAGTGGACCCGCACCGTCCTGCTCTGGGCGGCGCTGGCCCTGTCGATGGGACTGGCGTCGCTGTGTCTCGTGCTCGTGGTGCATCCCCAATGGGCGAAGCGGGAACTGCTGACCTATCCCATCGCCCGGTTCGTCGGTGAGCTGTCGCAGCCCGCGGAAGGCGGCCGGCTGCCCGCGGTCACCCGCTCGCGGCTGTTCTGGTGGGCCTTCGGCGGGGTGGGGGTGATTCACCTGGTCAACGGACTGCACACCTGGTGGTCGGACTTCTTCATTCACGTGCCGCTCAAGTTCAACTTCTTCCCACTCATGGAGCTGATGCCCTCGGCATCCAGGGCGCCGGGCGGGGCGTGGCAGATGTGGGGACCGACGCTCTACTTCACGGTGATCGGCTTCGCCTACTTCCTGCCGACGAAAGTGTCGGCGAGTCTGGGACTCGCGGGGTTCTTCTGGGTCGCCCTCAGCGGGCTGCTGCTGGGCAACGGCATCCAGATGGACTTCGACGGGATGATCCTGCCGATCAACTTCGGGGCCTACCTCGGGCTGGGCCTGATGGTCCTGTACATCGGCCGGCGGTATTACGCCCAGGTCGCCAGGAGCACGATCGGGTTGCCGCGGCCGGACGAAGTGCCCCCCTACGCGGTGTGGGCCGCCCGCGCCCTGATGGTCTTCTGCGTGATCTTCGTGATCGCCCTGCACGAGACGGGCGTGGACTGGGTCCTTGCCGTGCCCTTCCTCGTGCTCTGCCTGATCATGTTCCTGATGATGACGCGGATCAGCGTGGAGACGGGCGTTTTCTTCATGGCGCCCGGCTGGACGGCGGTGCAGATTCTCAACGTGCTCTACGGCATCGAAGCCGTCGGACCGACGGCGTTCCTGATCCTCGCCATTGTCGGGTCGCTGGTGGCCAACGGCTCGCCGGAGACGCTCATGCCCTATCTGGCCAACGGCATGGAGATGATCCGGCGGCAGAACGTTCGGCCGGGGCGGGCGGCGTGGCCGGTGGCCGGCGTGATCGTCGGGGCGTTTCTCATCGCCCTCGTCGTCACCCTCTCGCTCCAGTACAACCGCGGGGTGAACAGCCACGATCCCTGGTCGATCGAGTCGGCGCCCAAACTGAGCTTCAACATGACCGTGGCCCAGATCTCCGAACTCGCCTCGCAGGGCGAACTCGCCAAAGCGACCGCGGTCGAGGAGTTCGACCGCTTCGCACAAATCAAGCCGTACGGCCGGGCCCTGCGATGGATGGCCGTCGGCCTCGCCCTGGTGATCGGCTGCGCGGTGGCCCGACTGCGATGGGCCTGGTGGCCGCTGCACCCGGTGTTGTTCCTCGTGTGGGGATCGTGGCCGATCTACGTCTTCGGCCCGTCGTTCCTGCTCGGCTGGGCGGTGAAACTCGGCATCGTGAAGTCCGGCGGGGCCCGCGTGTTCGAGAACGTCAAGCCGCTGATGGTCGGGCTGATCGCCGCGGAACTGAGTCTGGGCATCTTCTGGATCATTGCCGGGGCAATCTACTACGCCGTCACCGGCGTCAGCCCGCCCAAGTACAACGTCTTCTTCTGACCCCCGCAGTAACGCGACATGAGCCAATCCGAAAAACGACGACCGAACATTCTCTGGGTCTTCGGCGACCAGCACCGGGGACAGGCGCTGGGCTTCGCGGGAGACCCGAACCTCCACACGCCGAACATCGACCGCCTGGCCAGCGAAGGCAGTTGGACGACCCAGGCGGTGGGCGGCTGCCCGCTGTGCTGTCCCTATCGCGGGTCGCTGCTGAGCGGCCGGTACCCCCATCTCGCCGTGCCGGGACATGAATACCAGCTCGACCCGGACCTGCCCACGATCGCTCAGCCGTTCGATGAGGCCGGCTATCACACCGCGTACTTCGGCAAGTGGCACGTGGACGGGTTCAAGGAGCGCGCCGGCCGGGCGGCGATGCACACCATCCCGCGGGAGCGGCGAGGCGGGTTCAAGCAATGGCTCGGCTACGAGAACAACAACGCCCAATGGGACTGCTGGGTGCACGGTCACGACGAACGCGGCGAGGAGATCGACCACCGGCGGCTGCCCGGCTACGAGACGGACGAACTGACCAACCTGACCCTCGATTTCATCGAGGACCACGCCCGGCGGCAGGCGGAGCAGGACGGCGAGCCCTTCTTCGCGGTGCTGTCGGTTCAGCCGCCGCACAACCCCTACGTCGCCCCGGCGGAGTGGATGCAGCGTCACACGCCCGCCGACGTGGCGCTGCGCCCGAACGTGCCCCGCGGCGGCCGGATCGAGCAGGCGGCCCGGCGCTCCCTCGCCGGCTACTACGCCATGATCGAAAACCTCGACTGGAACCTCGGCCGCATCCTCGACACCCTGCTTCGGTGCGACCTGCTCGACGAGACGTTCGTGGTCTTCTTTTCCGACCACGGCGACATGCACGGCAGCCAGGGCCAGCACCTGAAAACGACGATGTTCGAGGAGTCGCTGCGGGTGCCGATGATCCTCGGCGGCGGGCGGCGGTACACGCACCGCGTCCGCGGCGAGTGCGATCTGCCGATCAATCATGTGGACCTCGGGCCGACCAGTCTCGGCCTCGCGGGCATCGACCCGCCGGAGTGGATGCAGGGCTACGACTACTCGTACCTGCGACTTCCGGACAAGCCCGAGCCGACCGACGAGCCGGACTCGGCCTACTGCCAACTCGTGATCCCGACCGGGCACGGCCATTCATGCGGCCGGCCGTGGCGCGGCATCGTGACCCGCGATGGGTGGAAGTACGCCACCTTCGAGGGCACGCCGTGGCTGCTGTTCGACCTCAACGACGATCCCTACGAGATGGCCAATCACGCCCACAACACGATCTACCGCGGGAAAATGACCGAACTGCACCTCCGCATGCGTCAGTGGGCCGCCGACACCGGCGATGACTTCCACTTCCCCGACCCGTGGTAGCGGCGGTCGGGCAGGCGGCGGTCAACCGGCTCGGTCATCCGCCGGAGGACGCGACGGATCATCCTGCTCATCCGGACCGCACGCGTCTTCGGCGCGACCGGTCACAAGGGCGATGGCCTTCTCGGCGAAGCGCCGGCCGAGCTTCCGATAGCCCTCCTTCGAGTAGTGCAGGGCGTTGCGGATCTCCTTGCCTTGCTTGTTCTTCCAGTCGTTCAGATCATCGGTGTTCACCCACGCCCCGCGCGGGCTGGCCTCGGCCACCTTCCTCTGCGCTGCTCGCACTTCCGTCCAACCGGGGTAACGTTCGTTCTGCAGATCGAAATCACTCAGCCGACCGACGACGAAGTACAGCTTCTCGCGGTCAAGGTCCTCGCGGAGCTGCTCGATCAACCCGCGCAGACTTCGACGGTACACTTCGCCATGGCCCTCGCGGGCGTCGCGCTCGCCCTGCATCCAGATGAAGGTCACGGTGTCGATCTCGTGGTCGTCGACGACGGCGCGGACCTTCTCCATCAGCCGGCCGTACAACTCGCCGGTCTTGTCCGGCGGATCGCCTTCGACCGGCTCCCACTGCCTGTACCATCGACGGATCGGCTGGCCGCTCTGGGCGTCCTTCACCACGATCACGCGATCCTCGCCGAACACATCGGCCACCGCAGGCGTGAACGAATCGTCCGGCTTCAGGTGAGCCATGTTCGACTGACCACTGAGGATGAACAGATGTCGCCCGCCGCAGCCGGTCCCGCCGAGGGCGGCGGGGGTCACCAGCATGACGATCAGCACCAATGCACTTCGCATCCCGGATCTCCCGTAATCGTGACGCGATCATGTTCGCAGCCGCACTGACTGCCTGTCCTTCGTGTCGGGCCCTGCGCGATCCCGCGATCCGGGGCGAATCCAGTCCGGGTCGCCTCCGATCAGCATCACCTACCATCGCCGCCGGATCAAGCCCCCCCCCACCATTTTCACCCAGCATCATCACAGACACCTGCGAAACACCACGATCGACCGGGGGCTGCCTCGCCGGCGTGGGGGAACGGGAACAGTTCAGCCTCCTTCCGCCGCCGGGCAACATTCGTGTGCCTGCTCGCCAAAACACTCCTGCCGTCATGCCGGTCCCACATTATGCCGGGTGGTATGAATAATGCGGGGGAAACAGCGAGGAGCCTATTTGATTCGACCCACGAGCGTGAAGATTATCGCCGCGGCCCGTAAGACCTATTTCGAAGTCGCGTGGTAGCCACATGATTCCTGCAAACCGCCGCCGCTGAACTGGGTGAACTCACGGGCGACGTGCTCAATCAACATATCTCGACCAGGCAGGAAGTCGTAGCAACTACGCCCTTACCGGGGCGAGTACTCGGGCGGCCCATCGGCGGGCGCTGGCCAGGTCACCTTCATCGGGGTGGGCTTCGGCGTCAAGCCAAAGCTTGCGTCTCGCTTCGTTCGGGCCGTGCGGGTCATCCGCGGGTAGGGTCTTCATCCATTCGATCAGCTTCGGGTCGATCGCGCCTTGGCAGAGGAAGGTGTCGACGACGGCGCAGGTCGGCACGAGCGCGCTGACGCGTTCGAGGCATTGCCGGCCGTGATCGGAATCCGGGTAGGCCCCGAGGGTGCCGAACAGCGCGACACGTTGACCGCTGAGCTTCTGCATGAAGTTCTGGGCGTCCCGGTTCGCCGTGCCTTTGTCGACCCAGAACCCCAGGAAGATAAGGTCGAACCGAGTCGGGTCCGTCGGATCATCGACGCTGCACAGTTCGGCCCCATCGGGCAGCGACTCGTGGATGGCTTGGGCGACTTTGCGGGTGTTGCCGGTGCGGCTGGAGTAGATTACGGCGATACGCATGGTGGCTCCTTGGATGGGCGGGTGAATGCCAGGTAACGGCGGTTGTCAGTTGGGGCATCGGCATCAATCGCGACGCCGAAGACACGTTCCAGCAGCGACCAGTCCGTGGCACCGTCGCTGCGGCACTGGCCGACGAGTTGGCCTCGCTGCATGACCAGCACACGGTCGCAGAAGCGGATCGCCAGGTTGATGTCGTGCATGACCACGCTCATCGCCATGTCACGCTCGCGCAGCAGGTACTGAAGCAGATGCATCACGTCGAGTTGGTGTCCGATGTCCAGCGCGGAGGTCGGTTCATCCAGAAGCAACACGCGCGTCTGCTGGGCGAGCGTCATGGCGATCCAGGCACGCTGTCGCTCACCGCCGGAAAGCTCAGCCAACGGTCGGTCGGCCAAGTCTTCAAGCTCACAGCTACGGATCGCATGCTCGATGGCGGTCCGATCGGTCGAGTCGAACGGTTCAAACCATCGCGCATGCGGAGCGCGGCCGCAGTGCACCAGATCGCGCACACTCATCCCGGACGGGCTGTCCGGATGCTGGGGCAGCATGGCCAGCAGTCGAGCGCGGCGGCGGCGGGGCATTGCCGCAAGCGGCTGATTGTTGATCAGGACTTGACCAGTCATCGGCGTGAGGTTGCCGCTGATGGTCTTGAGCAGCGTCGACTTACCGCAACCGTTGGGGCCGACGATCCCGACGAGTTCGCCGCAGCGGAACTCGCAGTGCACGCCCTCGATCACTGGTCGCTTGGTATATCCGGCGGACAGGTCGACTACACGAACGATTGCATCGTCACTCGTTGGTGTATCGGGGGGACCGGCTTGTGTCTCGGTTGAGTTCATATCAGTTTGCGTTTGTAGAGCAGGGCGACGAAGTAAGGCCCGCCGATCATCGCCGTGAGCACGCCCACCGGCATCTCCCCCAGCGATCGGGCGGCGATATCCGCCCAGAGCACCATCACCGCGCCGGCGAGCAGCGCGGCGGGAACGAGCCGGCCGTGATTGTGCCCCACCGTCATCCGCATGATGTGGGGAATGACCAGGCCGACGAAGCCGATCACGCCCACGGCACAGACCGCCGCCCCGGTCAGCAGCGAAGCCGCCACGATCGAGACGATCCGGGTTCGATTGACGTGAATCCCCAGACTGTGGGCGACCGGCTCGCCGAGTTGCAGCAGGTTCAGCGGTCGAAGCAGCGTGGCCGACAGCAGCAGGCCGGCGATGGTGAACGGACCGACAAGCATCACATGATGCCAGCTTCGCGTATTCAGCGACCCGGCCAACCAGAGGACGACGCCTTGCACGCGGTCGGAGAAGTAGACCATGAGAAAGCCCTGGAACCCGCCGACCATGGCGCTGACCGCGACGCCGGCGAGGATCATGCGGATGGGCGAGGTGCCCACGCCGGGTTGCCATGACAAGGCGAACACGATGAGCGAGGCCACCAGTGCCCCGATGAAGGCGGCGATCGGCAGGGCATAGATGCCCAGACTGGCTCCGACCGCGAAGGCCGGGGCGATCACGATCATCGCCGTCGCGGCGAGCCCGGCCCCGGCGGTGACGCCGATGATGTCCGGCGCCGCCAGCGGGTTCCGCATGATGCCCTGCAACAGCACGCCGGAGAGGGCGAGGTTCACGCCCACCAGCACCGCCAGCAGCGTGCGCGGCATCCGCAGCGACCAGATGATCGTCGCCTCGGGCGAGTCGGCCCATGTGACGGTCTGCCAACGCAGCCGGATCGCGTCGATCACCTCGCTGACGGTCATCCCGTGTCCACCCACGCCGAGACTGACCAGCGCTCCCGCGATCAGCAGGAGCGTCAGCCCCGCCAGGACGCACGGCAGGAGGGGCAGGCGAAATCGCGTGGTCTCGGCGGCCGCGGTAGCCGGGATGTCGGTGGACGTGGCGCTGCTCATGGCGAGTCCGGCCCCAGAAGCCGCTTGAGTTCGTCCAGGGCCTGCGGCGCGCGCGGTCCGGGATTCGAGCTGAACAGGACCTCGTCGAGCACATGCACACGGCCCGACTTCACCGCGGGCATCTGCGACCACGCGGGATGCGACGCCAGGTAGCCCGTCACAGCGTCGGGCGGACCGTGCGGCACGATGAGGATGACCTGCGGATCGCGACCGATGGCCTGTTCCAGGTCGAGCGGCGCGATTGACCGCATGCCACTGACCGCTTCCTTGTCCCCGGCGATATTTTGTGCGCCAAGGGCCTCGATCATGCTGCCGAGGTACGACGTGGCTCGGTAGGCGTAGAACGCTTCGGGCGTGCCGAACAAAGCAAGCACGCGCGCCGGCGTCTGCGGCTGATCCGCGACGACCGCCTCGATCCGCTCACGCAATGCGGCGATCTGCACGGCCGCCTGCTCCCGGCGGCCGGTGATTCGGCCGAGCAACTCCAGCTTGGTCGAGACGTCCTCCAACGAGCTGATCTCGAACAGCGCCACCGGCACGCCGAGCGTTCGGCTGACGTTCTCGGCGAAGGGAGCGAAGTTGACGTGCAGAATCACCAGGTCCCCGCGGGCGGCGGCGATGGCCTCCGCGTCCGGCCCGGCGCCGTGCTCGACGCGGAACGTCGGGATCGAGCGGGCGGCCGCGGGATGAACCTTGCGTTCCGGCACGTCCGGTCGAAGCACCGGTGCGTGGTCCAGGGCCATCAGCAGTTCCACCGCGAAGGACGCCCCGGCGACGATCCGCTCAGCGGGACCGTCGAGCGTCACGGAGCGGCCGGCGTCATCCGTGAAAGCCAACGGGCCGCTTGGCTTCGGCGCCGCCGCCGAGTCCGGCCGGCGATCGGCCCCGGTGAGCAGCCAGCCCGCGGCGGCCACCACCAGCCACACCGCGAAGATGCCGCCGATCACGCCAAACACCGCCAGTCGATTATTCGCATCAAACATCCGAGGACTCCGGGGGGCGGGCCGGCGATGCGTCGTCGGCCCTGGATGCTCGGTCCACACAGGTCTGGTAGCCAGCCACCCGCGGCGGGCCGGCGAAAATCGAGTTGTCCCCGCCCGTGTGCGCCCGCTTGAACGCATCACTGTCAAGCCAGCGCTGGAACGCTTCGCGAGACGCCCACTCCGTCATGGACAGGTACTCGCCCTCGTCAAGGTCGCCGGGAGACCATGCGGGCTCGAGCAACCGAAAGCGAATAAAGCCCGGTGAGTCTTCCAGCCCGTGCGACTGTGTAAAACGTTCGATCAACTTCTCGCCCGCGGCGGGCTTGATCCTGAGTCGATTGATCACGATGAACATTCGGCAACTCCCTGTGTCAGTAAGCGACTGCGCGATCGCGCCGGCCCGCCCGCGGGCGAGACGACACGGCGATCGCCGATCAGTTCGGTCAGCATCGCGGTGAGGTTGTACCCCCAGAAGCAACCGTCGCGGGTGGGTTCCAGCCGCCCCGCCTCCTCGACGATCAGCCCAAGGTCGATCAGGCGATCCACGACCGGCTGGGCATGCGGCAACAGCTCGAACAGGTCGGAGCGATCGATCCCGCCGGACTCGGTCAGTCGATAGGCGCCTCGACGTTCGCCCACCGCCTCCGGTTGCTCGGCGACCATGGCCGGCGGGGCGCCTCCCGTCGATTGCGATTCGACGTATGCCCCCACATCCATGGGGTTCATGTAGCTGAGATGGCCGATCTGTCCGCCGGCGCCGCAGCCAAGACCAAGCGTGTCCATGCCGCCGGACCGCACCTGGTTGTAGACGCTGCGCTCGTGTTGCGCATCGCCGAAGTGATGAAAGCTGAACCGTCGCCATCGCGGACGCTTCATCAAGGCGTCGTATGCGGCGGTGAACATCTCATACTCGCGCGAGCAATCGCCCAGCGGCTGCTTGCGCCCCGCTTCGATCTGTTTGACCAGCGCGCTGCTGCGCATCGGGATCAGGGCGTAGACACTGGCGGCGGTGGCCGGGGTTTGCCGCAGCGTGTCCATATCACTGGCCCACGAAGTGAGTGTCTGTTCCGGCAGGTTGTAGATCAGATCGACGCTGATCTGCTCGAAACCTAGCCGCGCCGCCAGGCCGATCGTCTCGACCACCTGATCGCGGTCGGCGATGCGCCCCACGCCTCGACGGACCGCCGTGTCGAAGCTCTGCACGCCGAAGCTCAGCCGATTCACCTGCGCATCATGCAGTTGCTTCAGGTAGTACTCGTCGAGTCCATCGAAACGACATTCGACGGTGAACTCGCAGTCGTCGGCAAGCGGATATTGATTACGGATGGATGTGACCAGCCGGGCAAGTTGCTTCGGCGCCAGGGCCGTCGGCGTGCCCCCGCCGAAGTACACCGCGTCGAACGGCGGCCCATCCTGCGCCCACGTGGCTTGCGCCGTCGCATCGATCTGTGCAGCGACGGCCTGCGTGTACGCTTCGAGGTCCGATCTGCCGGTCGGCTGGCGGAAGAAGGCGCAGAACGAGCAGATGCGCTTGCAGAACGGCACATGCACGTAGATGGTGCGTCGGCGTCTGGCGGGTTGATTCAGGCGCTCGCGGAGCGCGGCGTCGGCCCGGGGCGGCGGTACGGATTCCGACGGCAAACCCGCGCAGGCCTCCATGTGACCACGCACCTTGCGATCGAACCACTGCGCCGGCGGCATTCCTGCATCACATCGACGCTGCGCTTCGTCCAGCGCATCGGTCAGCCGCGGTTTCGGTATGCCATGGGGATGCATGCGTGGCTTCCTTTCAAGGTGGCTGGCATCGGTTCGTGGCTCGTCCGTGTCAGCCCAACTGGCAACGATCCCGGATCGCTTCCCACTGCGCCCGTCGTTCGGGGGCGGGCGCCTTGCCGCCGAAGGTGAAGAAGACCTTGAACGCGGCATGTCCATCGTGATTGAAGAACTGGATGCTCAGCGTCGAGACCCCGTCCATGTGCCCCGGCTTCTCGATGGCGAAGACCTCGGCGAGCGTCTCCGGTCGCAGGTGCATGTCGATGGACTTGGTCTGGACGTTGAAGAACGGCCCGGTGCGGCTGAAGTTGCCGAACTGCCCGAACACCTCCATCACGCCCGAGGCGTTGGACATGATCACGTGAACGTTACCGACTTCCGCAAAGCTGCGGATGATCGTTTCCCACTCCGCCACGTCCAGCGGCGCGACTTGTTCAGGCGGGAGAATGCCCACGATCTCCACTTCGGTCAGGTCGTACTGCCGGGCGAGGACCGAGGTCATCTGGCTGCGGTCCTGTTCGTAGCTCTTCCGGGCGGCGTCCAGTCGCTGCGAGCGCGGCGCGTCCGGCGGTACTTCCACAAGATGTCGTGTTCCGAGGGTTGCCATGTGTGGCCTTTCTATGGATGCGGCTTCAGTTGTTCGATTGGCCGAATCGGTTGGGACGCCAGGCGTCAGGTTTCGACGGACTCGGTGAATGCGACGGCTCCGTCCGCACGCAGCGGTTCAGTTCCCCGTGCAGCGCTAGCACCTGCTCGCGCGTCAGGTGCAGCGTGGTGTTGGCCACACGCAGATGGAAGGCACCGTGGGGGCACATGCCAAGTCGCACGTGATCGTTGTTTTGAAGGCACATCAGTTGGTTCCTTATGAGTTCGAAAAAAACGTTTATCGATCCGGCACCGCGTCGCTCAGCGTCCAGTTCGGATTGCCCGCCCGGGCCGCGGCGTCGGACCAGAGCGTCATGTCTTTCATCGCTTCGGCGCTGAGCGGCTCGGCGTGGGTGTCGAGAAAACTCACCACCGCCCGCCCGCTGTAGCGGGGGTGGACGAAGCCGAACTTCGCCGGCAGGTCGGATTCCTTGTAATCCGCCCCGTATGCCGGTTGCACCATGTGGTAGCCGAGCACCGGGTCGGTCCCCGACACGCCGCCTCGGGCGGAGGTGAACACGATCAGTTGGGCCGGCTGCCGCGCATCGTTGGCCCGCGTCACGGTCACGCCGACGCCGGTCAGCCAGTTGTTGTAAGGCCCGCCGTGCGTCCCGCCGACGAACTCGCCGTTGATGCCGAAGCTGGGCATCACGCTGACCGAGTACGTATCCACGCCGTTCGTTGATTCGACTTCTTTCCGCCGCTGGTGGACCAGGACGGTCTGCTCCAGCGTGTCGTCGAGGTACGGCACGAGCCGCCATGGATAGCGCGCGTTCTGCGGGAACGGCAGCGTCGATCCGTCCGGCCCGGTCGCGCGGGCGCTGGTGTCGTAACCGGGGATCAAGCGTTCACCGTTATCGTGGGCGTACAGCGCGTGGCCGAGCATCAGGTTCCGCCCCGCCGACATCTCGATCAACATCCGAGCATGCCCGCGGGCCTTGCCGAGGCCCGGCATGATGATCGCCAGCAGGAAACCGATGATGCCGACCACGACCAGCAGCTCGATCAGCGTAAACGCGTTGTTGTCTCGATGCTTCATGGTGGATGCTCCACCGGAATGCGGCGGTCGACCGCCAGGCCGACCGCCGCGATCTTTACCCACTCCGGAATTACGCCTGGCCACGCCGACGCCGCAGCGTGATCAATATCGCGCCCGCACCGAGCAGCGCCACCGACGCCGGCTCGGGAACCACGGTCACGCCAAAACTCGCCTCCGGCGCGATCGCCGCCGGACCGAAGTCATCGGTGGTGAAGAAGTTCGGATTGCCAGGGTTTTCCTGGGTCGTCTCGGTCAGCGAGGAGATCGAGAAGAACAACCCGCCGTTGGCAAGGCCCTCCTGCACGTAGCCGAGGACGTCGGGGTCGCTCAGGTCCACCGTGAAGGTGAACGTCGAGCCGGGCGAGTCGCCGGGCACGGCTTCGGTGACCGCATCGCCGGGATTCAGCCCGGTCTGGCCCACCGCCCATGGGTTGATGTCGAACCCGTTGCGGACGTTGTTGCTGACGTCAATGAGGTCGCCGTTGACATCGAAACCCGCCGCAAACGCGTGGCGGAACTCGGGGCCGGTGTTGCCGAAAGCATTGCCGAACTGGAACGGGGTGTCTTCGGCATAGGTGGTGGCTTCGCCGGCCCCGAAGGTGAAGCCCGTGAAGCCGTTGCGTAACCCCGCACCGGTCAGGACGATCGGCCGGCCCGCGTCGGTGTCGGGAGTGAAAGCGGGGTCGGTATTCTCCAGGTAGGTCGTGTAACCGTCATACGTCGGGTCGTAGACGAACGAGCCCGTCCGATGCGTCGCGGTCACGCTCAGCGAATCCACCAGGTAGTTCGACGGGGCCAGTCCGGTCGGCACGCCGAGTGCCTCGGTGTCGAAACCGATCAGGAATTGCCCGTCCCGATCATCAAACCCCGGATTGTTGATCGCCCCAAACGTGGGGGCCGCGGCCCGCGTGCCGGGCGATCCATTGAACGGGTAGTTCCAGCGGTCGAAGTCCGCTTCATGGTCAGTAACGGAGATATTGTCGGCCTGCGCCGTTACCGAAATGGCGGCAACGGCCAGGACGATGGTGATGTATCGGATTATGCAAAGTTGCATCTTTCATTTCCTTTCAATGTTCGAGTCGTATGTAAAACTGTGCCTGACAGCGGTGTGATCCAACGCGGTATGGTGTCGTGCAGCTCCTTTCTCGCCGGCCGTCGTCAGCGCAATAAATAAGGGAACCGGTGCGATGGAAGTCTCACGGGGTTCCCTGGCTGGCGAGCGGCTGGCTGGGCTGAAACGGCGCGTTGGCGTTTAGGTTGTGTGGGTCCTACTTGTTCAGGATCAATCTCCCGTTGCGGGTCACGCGGAGGCGGTAGACCTCGCCGTCGTGGCTGATCTGCACCTCCCGTCTGCCGCGAAACAATTGGCGCGAGTCCACCACGTCGCTTGGCGAAGGTGGCTGTCGCGTCGACCGGGGGGCCTGCTCTTGGTTCCGATGATCGTGGCGGTGCATCACGTTCACTCGTCGCGGTCTCTCATCTCCGCAGCGGACGGTTCACGCCCGCCCGCGGGCTGCGGAGGCGACTGGTGGCCGCCTCATCGCCGAAGATTGGACGCGATTATACGACTTGCCGCATTCCAGTCAAGTGGTATTGAGACGCAATCTCAAAAAAGTTCGCCAGCGCACGCTCGATTCCAGCAACGCCCGAGCCATGCACATGACCCAAATACCCATGCCCTCGCCCCAAACCCGGGCGCCGCGGCGATATGCGAATTCCGACGGGATGCGCAGCAGCCGTCTCAACGCGACCGCGGCCGAATCACCTCGGCACCAGGTACACCCGGTTCGGCGACAGCTTGGCGTCGGTGACCGTCTCCCCCGTCGCGGCATCGGTCGCCCCCGCCGGGGCCGGCTGCGACTCGAAGGCGAACAGCAGCGACGGCCCCGTGTCGTTGTCCCAGCGGACGCCGAGATCGTCCCGGAGGACGGTGCGGCGCTGCATGAGCCCACGCCGCTCGCGATACACCCGGAACAGCGCCTTGATCTCGTCCACGGCCTCGGCGTCCCACTGCTCGCGGGGGACCTTGTTGGCCGGCACGCCGTTGGGCCGCTTGTGCGCCAAGTGCCGGAACAACAGATCAATCGGCTCTTCGCCCTTGAGCATCCGCTCGCCGTGATCGATCTTCTGCTCGCCGGGCTTCTCGGCGTAGACCAGCCCGATGCTCGTCTTGTAGGAATAGCCGAGCAGGTCCTCGCGATAGACGTTCCCGCCGAACAAACCGCACGCCGAATGCTCGCTGAAGGAGACCACCGCTTCGGGCTGAATGTAGAGTCCGGCGTTGGTGAGGTCAGCGAAGAGTTCGGCCATGCGGTCGAACTGCGGTCGCATGGAGCCGTCGGAGTAGTCGACCTGCCACCAGCCCAGGTTGCTGAACGAGTCCCACAGAAAGCCGCCCAGCCCGGTACGCTCGCACACGCCGAGCAGTTGGTCGCGGATCTTCTCCCGGATCGGCGCGTTGAGGTTCACCGTCCAGCACTCCCCGGCATAGCCGGTATCGGGGTGCCGGCGGGATTCCTTCGCGGCGAAGATGCCGAACATGCCGTGTCCGAATTCGCTGTTTTTCTTTTTGGGCATGAGGTGCGTCTGCGGGTCGAAGTGGGCGGCCATCCAACTGAACAGCTTCACGCCCTTGCTCGCCGCCCGGTCGCACAGCCGCTTGAGTCCTGCCTCGCCGCCGATCACCTCGGCGACTTCAAAATCGAGCGTGCGGCACATGTTCCCGATCGACAGCTTCTCCAGGATCGGATCGAGATCGCCTCGATCACCCTTCAGGTTCCGGAACGCCTGGCGATAGGCCTCGAGATGCTCCCACACCGGATCGATGAACACGTACTCCGCCCCGAACTCCGAGGCGAGATCGATCGTCTGCTCGTAGGTGGTATCGAAGTGCATGTCATGCCAGACGTTGAGTCCGAAGTACACCGCGGCGGGCGGCTCCTGGTCGATCCCGAACTGATCCAGCGCCTTGCGCTGCTCCCGGTCGTGCACGCGGGTCCACAGGTTCAGGGCCTCGGTGTGGTCGAGTCGCGACGGGCTGAAGAGCACGGTCTTCGGGTTCGTCCGGACGCTGCCGGACTTTTCGAAGTAGTGCAGGTCGACGTAGCGGACGGACGCTTCGCCCTCGATGGACTCCACGACCGTGCGAATGCACGAGACGTGGTCGAACCACGCGAGCATGACGCCCGCTTGACCGTACTGCATGTCGAACGCCGGCAGCAGTGACCAGCGGGCCCAGAGGTTGCCCGGCAGGAGCTTGGCGAACCGCTCGCCCAGGCCCACGGTCGAGAACGTGTTGCCCACTTCGACCTTCTTCCGCGGCAGGTCGAAAAGGTTGCGGCAGACGACGTTCACGTCGTCGAGATTCCCGCCGAGCTCCCACGTCTGGCGGTCCATGATCCGGTGAACGGGCACGTCGGCGCAGTCGTATTCGAACCAGTAGCGGAGCCCGGTGAACTCGATGCCGTCGATCGTTTCGGCGGCCGGCTCGAAGACGATGCGGAAGTCGGCCTCGATCGGCGCGGCGTCCCACGGCTCCTGGCGGATGCACACGTCTCCGGACGAATCACGACGCTCGATGAACGGGTAGTCGTTGTTGAGCACGGCCTTGAGATGCAGCACCCGGCGGTCGCCGCATTCTTCCAGCCGATCGACTTGCAGCCGGGAAAGCGTGCCGCGGTCGTAGGTGTCGAACCACGGCGCGAAGCGCGGCTCGTCGCTGCGCAGCGCCACGCCGGCAACTTCCACCCCGCCCAGACTGATCAGGTTATCGTCTTCCACGCGCGGCGTGATCGTGCATGATCCAACATCGATCTTCTGCATTGGGCACTCTCCTGTAATCGGAAAGTTGGACAGGTTAACAGGATGCCGGCTCGGTTGTTGAGCCGGGTCGGGGCGCGCGATATTTCGTCTGTTGAATCGGTACCGGGGCAGAGAGAGGGACCGAAGCCACGCGAGCTATTTGCCGCGTCGCCGAAACACGTCTCTGGCCCTCCACCCACTTTGTGAGCGTCTTACCGCCAGGTGTGGACGCCCCCGTTCCAGGTCCGATTGAGCTGGTCCTGCGTCCGCCAGTCGGCGTGGCCGTCCAGGAAGAGCGTGTTGCTGCCGACGGGCTTGCCCGTGATCTGGTCATTCGGCGGATGGTTGGGCCAGGGCACGAAGCCGCGGGTCCAGACTCCGGGCAGACCGCCGTTGTCGCTGATGATGCCGATGCGGTACGGCAACAGGTAATCCTTGCCGCCGAGCAGAAAGCCACGACCGGTGATGAAGATGTCAATCCGGTCCGCGTTGTGGGGGTGCATGTCTTCATCGATCACGCGGTTGCCAAGCCCCTGACCATCGTCGCGAAACGAGCCGCCCCAGCCGGCGTTCCACCACCACGACCCGGCGTACCGCGCCCCGCCGCCCCAGTCGTAGCGATCGGTCGTGGGGCAACCCCAGACGCGGGAGGTCGGCTGACGCGGCAGATTCGGATCGACCTGCAAGTAGTCGTGGTTGTACAGTCGGCCGCGCACCGTCCAATGGTCGCGATGTCGGCCGTCGTTGCCGCCCGGCAGTCGGGAGTTGTTGTCGCCGGCATACATCTGCAAGGCCAGCCCGACCTGCTTCATGTGCGCCCGTTCGGTCACCAGCAGAGCGGTGTCCCGGGCTTCGGTCAACGACGGCAGCAGAATCGACAGCAGCAGCGTGATGATCGCCACCACCACCAGAAGTTCGATCAACGTAAACGCTTGCCCACCCGGACGTTCGTCGAAGTACACTGTGTGCGAAGGGTGCATGGTCGTCTCGCGAAAACGGGCCCCACACCGTCAGTATAGCGCAGCACCGCGGGAAACAAGGGTCGGGCATCCTCTACGGACGAAGGCGCATCACGGCAGACGCAGGCGAAATCATTGGCCAGCGCCGAAGTCGCCGCGATTCGACACC
>CAYFQS010000014.1:0-13947 GCA_964345245.1 uncultured Planctomycetaceae bacterium
CGGGAGGGTATGGGGGCCGGGGGCCGCCGGGTCGGCTTGCCCCCGCGCGGCCGGGCGGCCCGCGCCCCGCCGCATTGGCGGGTGCGAGTGTCCGTCGATTACTTCAAGGCCACGAGCATGGTCACCACGATGCCGAACAACGTAAAGCCCTCGATCAGCGCCGCCGAGAGCAGCATGGAGGTAAAGATTCGACCGCCGGCTTCGGGCTGCCGGGCGATCGACTCGACCGCCAAGCCGCCGATCCGGCCGATGGCTTGACCGCCGCCGAACACGATCAGACCCGCCCCGATCGCCGCGCCGAAGTAAGCACCGGCCATACCGCTGGGGAAGATGCGAAAGGCGGCGTCGCTCACCGCGGCCGCTTCATTGTGCTCACCAGCTTGCATGTCCTGAGCGAATACCGCCGGCGTGGCCAGCAGCATCGTCAGCAGCAACGTTCCCAAAATCACTGCGCGTTTCATGACCTGACTCCTCTAACGTGATGCGGCGAGGTCGCATCTTGTGAACCCCCGCCCGTGCGGGACCCATCCAGCCGCCTCACTCGGCCGGACCGGGGGTTGGTTCGCGTGTTCGCTTACGATGTCTGCTTCGGCGGGGCCGGGGCCACCGCGTCCGTCGTCGTCGTCAGTTCCCGATCGGTCGCCATCGAAAGCTCCTCGGTCGGATGCTCGCGGGCGGCCAGTTCTTCTTCCGGCTCGTGTTCTGTGTGCTCCTCATGTTCCTCGTGCACGATCAACTGCCCCAGAAACAGGCACGTGAGAAACGTGAAAATGAACGCCTGAATGAACGCGACGAGAATTTCGAGCATGTTGATCGCCACCGCCCCGAGCAGGGGGATCAGCGCCATGCCGAAGCCGACCGTGCCCAGGGCGCCGATCAGGCCGGCGACAAAGCTCAGCAGCACGGCGAGGATGATGTGCCCGCCGGTCATGTTCGCGAACAGTCGCACCGCCAGGGCCGAGGGCTTGACGATCATGCCGATGATCTCGACCGGGATCATGATCGGCCACATAAACCACGGCGCTCCGCCGGTCATGTGGCCCAGCCAGCCCTTGAAGTCTTTCCTGATCGCCACGCCGTTCCAGAACAGGAACGCGACCACCGCCAGCCCGCCGGTTACGAAAATCGACTGGGTGGCGGTGCCCCCGATGCCGTGACCGTGCGTGCCCAGCCCGAAGATCGCGGTCAAATCCAGCAGCGGCACCAGCCCCAGCAGGTTGCACACGAGAATGAACCAGAACAGCGTCCACAGCATCGGCGCGTAGCGGTCGGTCTGCTCTTCCAGCACCGGCTTGAACACGTCATTGCGCAGGTAGAGGCAGACGGCTTCGACCATGTTCGCCCACAGGCCCCGGGCGCGGTAGTCGTCGATGCTGGTGCGCGAGGCGGGCACGGCGATCTTCTTCGCGGTGGGAATCACGATCACCGCGGTCGCCACCGCGGCGACCAGGAGCATCACCGTGTAGTTGCTGACGTACCAGCCGATCAGCGGCTTGTCCGTGACGTGGCCGATCGGACTGGCGGCGGCGAGGAAGATGCCCTGCATCATGCCTGCGCCTCCTTCATCGCGTTGGTAGACTTCATGGACTCGTCCTTGAGCCAGAGGTATCGCCCGGAGAGGGCGGCCTCGACGGCGAGCAGCGGCAGATAGACGCTCAGTCCCGTTATGACGGCGACCGCGTCATGTCCCTTCAGCACCGCGATGAGCACGATGGCCAGGGCGGCGATGAATCTGAGTGATGCGCCGGCGAAATAGGCGATCACCGTCGCCATCCTCCCCTTCGAACCGGCCATCGCGACCGGCACGATGCTGGCGATGCTGAACACCGCGGCCAGGCCGGCCACGATCAGCATGCTCGCCACAAAGCCGCCGCGGACCTCGAGCAACAGCGCCAGACCCGCCGCGGCCCCGGCCCATACCGCGGCGACCACGAGCATCAGCCCGATGGTTCGGGCGAGAGGAAACGGCGCTTGTGGTAATTCCGTAGTCATGCAGTTTGTAGATTCAATCGGGCTGACTGTTCATCCCCGTTAGTCAATCGAAAAAACGCCGCGCCGTCCGCCACAGATTGTAAAGCCCGCCGATGATGCCGATTGCGGCCCCGGTGAGCGTACACCAGGGACTGGTGCCCAGCTTCCCGTCGATCCACCAGCCCAGGGCGGTGAGGGCGGCAACGACCAGGCCCAGTTCGGCCGCGGCCCCACCGAGCACGAGCGGATTCGGCTCCCGCCGCCCGCCGCCCCGCTTTCGGCCCGAGGGGCGTAGCGATTCGCGGTCCTGCTCGTCCGTCATCGCGCCTCTTTCCGCAGCCGCCACGGCACATCCGCTCCGCCGACGACACAAGCGGGTAACCTAGATTCGGCTCGCGCCCCTGTCAACCGCTCCGCACCACCGCTCGCGCTTCAGCGGACGCAGGACTCCCGTGTCGACGCATCGATCGCCAAAACGCCGGCGACCAACGAGCATGCCCGGAGGTCTCCGGCATCTTTATCGGTCTTTGCTGAACGGCAGAGCAGGCGGATAATGCGGGCAGCAGCGCGAGCGTACGCTTGCTCGGGCTGAAGCCCGGGCGGCACGTTCAGCCGAACCAGGAATTCGCCGGCCGGGCAGCCCCCCGAGCACAGCATCGCGGGGCGGTTCACGACGGGTCGTCCCTTATTGAGAGGTCGACGATGAATCCATGCAGGGGACGTCCCACGCGAATCGCGCTGGTGCTGGCGGTGGGTCCGGTTTGCCGGGGCAGGTGCTTGCCAATGCCCCCGAACCCAGACCTTCCCGCAGCGTCCTGCAGCGGTGACTGATTGCGATCCATCCTCGGATCACGCCACCCGGCGGCTGTGAGAATGTGTCGCAGGCGCGATCCGGGGACAGAAAATGCAACCAAGTGGCCAAAAATATATTGACGGGCCTGATGGAACTAGGTAAACTCCCTAGTGCTCGGGAGCCGAGGACATGGAAGTGTGAAGCAATGACTAAAACGATGGGGAAAAGCAGGAACACGGCGGTCGCCCCATAGCGATGTCGGCCATAACGCCCGGCACGTGTGAACCGCCGATCGTTTCTCCTTTTCCTCCTCCGGCGAAGTGGGCGCTCAGACGCCCGCTTCGCTTTTAACTTGGTTCTCGGCGCCCCGCCCGCGCGGCCGCGAAATCCGCCTTGCGCGCCGTCATCCGGAGCCACGACCGGCCTCTGATCGTCTTCCGGCGTTCTGCTACACTGACGAATTTCCACGGATGTGCTGACGTCGGATTGAGAAGGGATTCGCCCATGCCACGCGATATTCCGGTCGGCAACGGGCAGATGCTCGTCGCTTTCGACCATCACTACCAGATCCGGGATATCTACTTTCCGCACGTCGGCCAGGAGAATCACGCCGGCGGCGGGGCGTGTCGGTTCGGGGTGTACGGCTCCCTGCCCCAGGCGTCGAAGCACCGCGATCGCCGTCGCTGTCGGCTGTACTGGTCCAACGAGGGTTGGCGGATCACCCTCAACTATCTGCCGCACACCCTCGCGAACGATGTGACGCTGGAACATCCCGAACTCGAAGTCCGGCTCAAGTGCTGCGACGTGGTCGATTTCCACCGGCCGCTGCTTGTTCGCCGCATCGTCGTGCAGAACCTGAGCGACCGAGCCCGGACGGTGCGAATCTTCCACCACAACGACTTCCACATGTTCGGCACGAAAGTCGGGGACACCGCGTACTTCGATCCCAAACTGCGCATGGTTGTGCATTACCGGGGGCGACGGTACCTGATGACCTGCTTTTTCCGCGACGGCGAGCAGCGGATCGACGAATACGCCACCGGCTACAGCGGCTTCCACGGCGCGGAAGGCACGTGGCGAGACGCCGAGGACGGCGCCCTCGGCGGCAACCCGATTGCTCAGGGGGCGGTGGACTCGACGATCGGCGTGCACGTGCCCCTCGCCGCCGCCGGCGAGCCGGGCGACAAACGCACCGTCTACATGGTCCTCGGCTGCGGACAGACCCACGAAGAGTTGATCGACATCCAGCAGTTCCTCAACCGCGAGTCGCCGCAGGGCGTGATCGACCGCACCATCGCGTACTGGCGGTTATGGGTGGAAGCCAACGAGCCGGACACCGTCGATCTGCCCGAGTCGGTGGTCGAGTTGTACCGCCGATCGCTGCTGATCCTGCGGACGCAGATCAACAACAGCGGGGCGATCATCGCGGCGAACGATTCGGACATCATGCAGTTCGCCCGGGACACCTACAGCTACCTCTGGCCGCGGGACGGGGCGCTGGTGGCTCACGCGATGGACCTCGCCGGCCACCTCGACGTGGCCCGTACGTTCTACTCGCTCTGCGAGAAGCTGCTCACGCCCGGGGGCTTCTTCCTGCACAAGTACAATCCCGACGGCAGCCGGGCGAGCAGTTGGCACCCGTGGGTGGCTGAGGGCCGGCCGCAGCTGCCGATCCAGGAGGACGAGACGGCCCTGGTGCTCTGGGCGTTGTGGGAGCACTACGCCCGGTACCGCGACGTCGAGTTCGTGCGGGGGTTGTGGATTCGGCTGATTCAGCCGGCCGCGGACTTCCTCGACCGCTTCCGCGATCCCGGCACCAACCTGCCCCTGCCCAGCTACGACCTGTGGGAGGAGCGCTGGGGCGTGAACGCCTTCACCGTGGCCACGGTATACGGCGGGTTGATGGCGGGCAAGAACTTCGCGATCTGCTTCGGCGACAAGGCCCGGGCCAAGCGCTACGCCCGCTCCGCCGAGCAGATGCGCGAGGCGTTCTGTCACTACATGTGGTCCGACGAGCACGACCGCTTCCTCCGCCGCATCGTACCCCTCGATCATGAGCGGACGAGCCGGCTCATGGAGCAGGTGCTCGACGGCCGCGATCCGAGCCGGTCACGCATCAAGTGTGATCCCGACTACATCGAGCGGGACGAAGGCATCGACAGCTCGCTGTACGGGCTCTTCCGTTTCGGGCTGCTCGACGTGCACGACCCGCGGATCGAGAAAACCATGCGCCAGGTCGAGCAGCGGTTGTGGATCAAAACGCCCATCGGGGGCATGGCGCGCTACGACCACGATACCTACCACCGGGCCACCGACGACACGCACAACGTTGCGGGAAATCCATGGTTCATCTGCACGCTGTGGATGGCTGAGTGGCGGATCGCGAAGGCCCGGTCGGCGGAGGAATTGCGTCTGGCGATCCCCGCATTCGAGTGGGTGGTGCGCCACGCGCTGTCCTCGGGCGTGCTCGCCGAGCAGGTGCATCCCAACACCGGCGTGCCGCTGAGTGTTTCGCCGCTCACCTGGTCGCACGCCGCCGTGATCAGCGGGGTGCTGATGTACCTCGAGAAACTGCAGTGGATCGAGCAGTGTGACGCCTGCCTTCAGCCGCGATACCGACTGCGGCGGGGCAGTCGGGGCGATCTCGATTCTGACGGCGAGCGCCTAAGGCGTGAGGGCGCTGAATGTCGATGAGATAGAATATCCGCCGATGCCGCTTTGCCCGGAGAGCCCGCCTTCATGAACAGCCCCGAGAATCCCGTGGACCTGCCGACTTACACGGTCAACTTCGACGCACCGGACGAACCCGACACCGAGCGGGAATGGCTGCTGACCAACGGGCTCGGCGGGTTCGCCATGGGCACGGTGTCGGGCGTCAACACGCGTCGCTACCACGGACTGCTCACCGCGGCCACGCGGCCGCCCGTGCAACGCGTCAACGCGCTGACCGCGATCGTCGATTCCCTGCACGTGGATGGCGAGGTCCATCCCCTGAGCGGACACCAGTTCGCCGGGCCGGATGACCAGATCGTGACGCATCCGGAGGCCTGGCGGAATCTTGTGAAGTTCGACAAGACAGCGACCGGGTGTCGCTGGCAGTACCGGGCGGGCGGCGTGGCAATCGAGCGGTCCCTGCGACTGCGCCGGCGGCGGGACGTGGCGGTGATCGAGTATCGTTTCAGCCCGGCCGAGGGCCGCGCCCTCAGCGGGCGGGAGATTCGCCTGCGGGTGCGGCCGCTGGTGGCCCTGCGGGATTTCCACGCTCTGCGCCAGGAGGCCGAGCAGGCGCCGTGGCACGTCGCGAGTGAGGCGGCCACGGTCGCGATCCGCACCGCCGGCTCGCCCACGCTCAAGATCGCCGCGGACGCCGGGACCTTCGAGGAGAAGCTCGAATGGTGGTACCGATTCCGGTACCAGGTTGAAACCGACCGTGGGCAGGACGATACGGAAGACCTGCTCTCGCCCGGCTGCTTCGACTATGAGCTGCCGGCGGCGGAGGGGGGCCTGCGAATCGTCGCTGCGGTCGAGCCGTTCGACTGGGACGAACTCGAGGTCGACGATCAGCGCGGTCCGCATCTGCGCAAGCTCGTATCGCACGTGACGGGCGCGACCGAAACGGAAGAATCGGCACGGCGCGAGGCCCTCGCGTCGCTCGCCATTGCATCGGACGACTTCGTCGTCGAGCGGCGGATGGACGATCAGTCCTTCGCGACCATCCTCGCCGGGTATCCATGGTTTGCCGACTGGGGCCGGGACACGATGATTGCGCTGCCGGGATTGCTGCTGGCGACCGGGCGGCACGAGGAAGCTCGGCGGACGCTGCTGACCTTCGCCGGGGCGATCCGGGGCGGGCTGGTGCCCAATCGCTTCGACGACTACGGCGGTGAGCCGCACTACAACACCGTCGACGCCTCGCTGTGGTTCGTCCACGCCGCGACGCAGTATCGCCAGGTCAGCGGGGACGAAGCCGCCTGGGGCGACCAACTCGACGCCGCCTGCCGCGAGGTGCTCGCCGCCTACCGCGATGGCACGGACTTCGGCATTCACATGGACGCGGACGGGCTGATCGCCGCCGGCGACCGGGACACGCAACTCACCTGGATGGACGCCAAGCGTGACGGCGTGGCGTTCACCCCCCGCCATGGCAAGGCGGTTGAGATTAACGCCCTCTGGCACAACGCCCTCGTCGCGATGTCCCAGGCCACGGGCGATCGCGACTTCGCCGCAGAGATCAAAAAGCTCTCCGGCCGCTGCGGCACGGCCTTCAACGGTACGTTCTGGTGTGAAGACATCGGCTACCTGATCGATCACGTCAACGAGTCCTGCATCGACTACGCCATGCGGCCGAACCAACTGCTCGCGGTGTCGCTGCCCCATTCGCCCATCGCCAAGAAGAGACAACTATCCGTGGTGCGCCACGTGCGTGAGCGGCTGCTCACGCCGTACGGACTGCGAACGCTGCCGGTCGATGATTCGCAGTATCACGGGCAGTGCGCCGGCTCGATGTTCGAGCGGGACGAGGCGTACCACCAGGGCACGATCTGGCCCTGGCTGATCGGCCCCTTCGTCGAGGGGTGGCTTCGGGCGAACCGCTTCGATCACAAGTCGCGGCAATACGCGGCGAGCGTGATCGCGCCGCTCATCGACGAACTCGCAAGACACTCCCTCGGTCAACTGCACGAGGTATTCGACGGCGACCCGCCGCACGCGCCGCGCGGCTGCATCGCCCAGGCCTGGTCGGTCGCCGAGCTGCTCCGCGTGGCGCTGCTGGTCGAATGAGAAAAGGTGTCAGGATGAATTATGCAAGCGGTAGCATCCCCCAAACAAATCATCCTGACACCTTTTCTGGTCGAGGGCGGTCAAAACGCCGGCGGGGACGCGGGAGGCGCCGAGGCGGTTGGGTTTGCGCTCGCCGTGGAAGTCGCTGCCGCCGGTGGCGATGAGCTCGAAGCGGGCGGCGAGTCGGGCGTACTGCTCCACGAGATCGCCGCGGTGGTCGGGGTGCCAGACCTCGACGCCGTTCAGCCCGGCGTCGACCAGTCGGCTCACCGTGGCGATCAATTCCGCGTCATCTTCGTAACGCAACTGGATCGGATGGGCGAGCACCGCCAGCCCACCCGCGCCGTGAATGGCGGAGATCGCATCGGCCGGGTCGACCTGGTCCTTGCGGAAGTACGCGGGGCCGCCCTGGCCGATGTAGCGCCGGAACGCGTGCTCCACCGTCTTCACATATCCCTTGGCGAGCAGCACGGCGGCGATGTGCGGCCGGCCGATTGAAGCGCGGCCGGCCAGCTCGGTCACCTCGTCCATCGTGATGTCCACGCCCAGTTCGCGCAATCGACCCACGATGCGCGGCGCGCGTTCCGCGCGGGCCGCGTGCAGCCGGTGCGTGATGGCGGTCAGGTCGGGCGCGGCGTCGCGGACGCCATAGCCGAGGATGTGCATCGTCCCGCTCGGCTTGCCGGGGTCAGCGGAGAGTTCGATGCCGGGCACGAATCGCAGGCCCACTTTCGCCGCCGCCTCGGCGCACGTCGCCAGGCCCGCCGTCGTGTCGTGATCGGTCAGCGCGATCGCCGAGAGCCCGGCCTCCGCGGCCAGGGCGGGCAGGTCTTCGGGCGGCGTGGTGCCGTCCGAAGCGGTCGAATGCATGTGCAGATCAATGAACGCCAACTCGGCAACCCGATCCGCTCCCCGCCATGAGCTTTGTTCTCAGCCGCTGCTCAGCAGGCCCTGCTCATCGAGCATCGCGAGGATCGCCTTGACCGAATCCTCCACCCTCATCTCGGCGGTGTTGACGGTGAGCTCGGCCTGCTCGGGGGCTTCGTAGGGATCGTCGATGCCGGTGAAGCCCTTGATCTCACCGGCGCGGGCCTTCTTGTACAGTCCCTTCGGATCGCGCTTCTCGCATTCATCCAGCGGACAGTCGACGAAGACCTCGATGAAGGGCAGGCCCGCTTCCTCGTGCAGGGCCCGGACGCTGTCGCGGTCGGCCCGGTAAGGGCTGATGAAGCTGGTGATCGTGATGCAGCACGAATCGGCGAACAGCTTGGCCACCTCGCCGATGCGGCGAATGTTCTCCGCCCGGTCTTCGGCGCTGAACCCGAGGTTCTTGTTCAGTCCGTGGCGGACGTTGTCGCCGTCGAGGCGATAGCTGGTGACGCCGCTGTGCAGCAGGGCCTGCTCGAGGGCGCAGGCGACGGTGGACTTGCCGCTACCGGACAGTCCGGTCATCCAGATCGTCGCGCCCTTCTGTCCGACAAGCTGCTGCCGCTCGTCCGTGGTGACGTCGCCTTCATGCCAGGTAATGTTCGTTGCCTTCTGATCCGACATCGCAGTGGTTCCTTTCTATCGCCCGAGTTCGATTGAGCCGCGTATGATAGCCGATTCATCAGGCCGGGGCGTGTCTTGGGGAGTGCGGTGTGCTTGGGCGGGGCGACGGTGTCCGGCCCGGCCCGCGTGACCAAAATCTGAGACCCGAAAGAAGCTGCGCTGCCCGAAGGACGAACCGCGATTGTGCATGCGTGCATTGAGTCTGAGTCATTGATTCGAGCTTTCGGACTTCGGGCTTTCTCGTTTCGCCATTCGGCCGAACCCCGGCGGAGCATCGTCGGCGCCGTTTCAGCCGCACACGGTTTTCAGCCAGCAATCGGCCATGAGGGCGTGGCCGGCGGCGGTGGGGTGGACGCCGTCTTTGGCCCAGTAGGTCGGGCCGACCCGCTCGCTCGCCTCGTCGAACAGCTTCTGGAACGGGACAAGCCGGGCGTCAAATTCATCGGCAAACTCGGCCACGATCTTTTGTCGATCCGCCACCTGCTCGTGCCACTCCTCCGTCACCACGCCGCAGCGAAGGATGAACGGCTCGCACAGCACCAGCTTCACGTTCGGCAGCGCCTCGCGGGTGTCGGTGAGCAGATCGTGATACACCTGCCGGTACTTCTCGACCGGCACGCCCACGCCGCCGTCGAAGCACCGCCACGTATCATTGATCCCGATGAGAATGCTCAATACGTCGGGCGAGAGGTTGATGCAGTCGTTCGGCCAGCGGTCGGCAAGATGGATCACCTGGCTGCCGCTGATCCCGCGGTTCAGGAACTTCAGCTCGTCGGCCGGGCGCTCGGCGAGCAGCCGGGCCGCGGCCATGCCGGCGTAGCCCGAACCCAGTGCGAGTCGATCGTTCGCCTCGGTATTCTGCCGACTGCGATCGGCATCGGTAATCGAATCGCCCTGGAACAGAGCAAGATCGTTGGCTTCAATCATGATCGCGTCTCCTTCCTGAAAGGCGGGAACATAGCACAAGCCGCCCCGAGCGGCGAGAGCACGGACGTCCGCGCGAATATCCGGTACACTTCCCGTTCCTCAAGGAGACCATCCGATGCCGACATTTGCCTCGCGCGAGGACAATCTGCACGATTTCGCCGACGCCCGCCTGGGTCTGTTCATTCACTTCGGGCTTTACTCGTTGCTCGGTCGGGGGGAGTGGGTTCTTAACAAGGAACAGATTCCCATCGAGCAGTACCGCCGGTTCGCCGACCGTTTCACCGCTGATCGCTTCGACGCCGACGGGATCGTCGAGAAGGCCCGAGCCGCGGGCTGCCGCTATGCGTGCCTGACCACGATGCATCACGACGGGTTTTGCCTGTACGACTCGCAGGTCAACCCCTTCAACTCGGTGACCACCGCTTGTGGTCGCGATCTGGTGGCCGAGTTCGTCGAGGCCTGCCGCAAGCACGATCTGCGGGTGCACCTGTACCACAGTCTCAATCACTGGACGACGACGCCGGACGGCGCGGACGCGCTGGAGGATGAGTCGGCGCAGGCCGAGTTCGTCGACTTCGCCCACGCGCGGATTCATGAGCTGGTGACAAGGTTCAACCCGATCGAGTGTCTGTGGTACGACGGCTGGTGGCCGTTCAATGCCGAGGGCTGGCGGGCGGAGGCGATGAACGCGATGGTGCGGGAGATTCAGCCGCACATTCTGTTCAACGGCCGCAACGGTCTGCCCGGCGACTTCGCCACGCCCGAGGGCCATCTGAGCGCGCCGCGGCCCTGGCGGCCGTGGGAGGCGTGCATGACCCACAACGACAACTGGGGCTTCCACGCCGGCGATCACCATTGGAAGTCGCACGCCACCGTGATCGACATGCTCACGCAGGTCGCCGCCGGTGCGGGGAATCTGCTGATCAACGTCGGCCCGGACGGCAGCGGCGCGCTGCCGGAGCCGACGGTCTCGATGCTCGATGCCCTCGCCGATTGGACCGCTCGATACGACGAGGCCCTCTGGGGCACGCGGAACTTCGCCTTCGACCTGCAGACACGCCATGATGGGGATCGCGGCGACTGGATGCACGCCGGCCGCTTCACCACCACCGACAACACGCTCTACGCCCATCTTTTTTGCTGGCCGGGCGAGACGTTCACCTTCTCGGGGCTGGAAGCGAACGTCGAATCGGCCCGAATGCTCGGCGATGACCGCACGCTTGCCGTATCGCAGGACAACGGGCGCGTGGTCATCAGCGGCCTGCCGGATCGCCCCGACGATCCGCTCGGCGCGGTGATCGCCATCGAGTGCGACCGCCCGCCGTCGCTCTACAAGACCGGCGGCATGCGCGAGCCCGACGCCGAACACCCCCGCTACGACCCGTGTCCGTCCGACCTGATGGCGTAGAGCGGATGGAAGGAATCCGAAGGTCGGTGCGCCTTGCCCGTGCTCATTCCATCACGGGCAGGCCCGCCCGCTCTCGCGGTCGTGCCCGGCGATGGCCGCTGATTCCACGCGAGCCGGGGCCCTGGTCATCGCTTGATGCCGTACGCCTTGATCTTGCGATAAATGGTGGCTTCGGAGATCTCGAGTCGACTGGCTGTTTCGGGCACCGAACCGGCGGTGACGGCGAGGGCGTGCGCGATGGCTCTTTTCTCAATTTCGGAGAACGGAACGATCTCGCTTGGGGCGAAGCGAACTGGGTCGCCGCCGGTGGCGGGGCGGTCGATGCTCCGCGGGTCGGTGCTGCCCGCGGGTCGGTCGGCGACCTCCTCGGTCTGCCCCGGCTCGGCGTCGAGATCGGCCGGGAGCATCTCGCGAGTCAGGACGGGCCCGTCGTTGAGCACCACCACCCGTTCGATCACGTGGATGAGTTGACGGACGTTGCCGGGCCAGCGGCAGGCCTTGAGCCGGCGCCGCGCCGCCTCGTCGATCGTCTCGAAGGACTTGCCGTACTTTGCCGCGAGATCGCGCAACGCGGCGAGGGCGATCACGATCACATCGTCGCCCCGCTGTCGCAGCGGCGGCAGATGGATCGGCACGACGTTGAGGCGATAGAACAGGTCGGCCCGCAGTCGCCCGGCGTCGATCTCGGCCAGCGGGTCGCGATTCGTCGCGCTGACGATGCGCACGTCGGTGGCCCGGTCGGATGAGCCGCCCACTCGCCGGAACGTCTTCTCCTGGAGGAACCGCAGAAGCTTCGGCTGCAATTCGGCGGGCATCTCGCCGATCTCGTCGAGCAGCAGCGTCCCGCCGTTGGCTTCCTCCACCGCCCCGATCCGCACGCGGTCCGCCCCGGTGAACGCGCCCCGCTCGTGCCCGAAGAGCGTCGACTCCACGAGTTCTTTCGGCAGGGCGGCCATGTTGATCGCGACGAAGGGCCCCTCCGATCGCGGGCTGCGGTCGTGGATCGCCCGAGCGACCAGCTCCTTGCCCGTGCCGCTCTCCCCGCGGATGAGCACGCTGACGTCGGTGGGCGAGACGTCCCGGATGATGCGGAAGACGGTGCGGATTTCGGGCGACTGGCCGATCATCCCCTCAAAGCGGCCGCTTGCATCGGAACTCTCCGCGAGGTCGTCGACCAGATGAAGCAGCCGGCGATGCTCCATCGCCTTGGCCAGCGTCGAGACCAGGCGTGGCTCGTCCAGCGGCTTCGGCAGGAAGTCGAACGCGCCGGACTTGATCGATTCCACCGCAAGGTCGGTCGAGCTATAGGCGGTCACGAGGATGATCGGCGTCCGGGGCAGGGCCTGCCGGATTGTCGGCATCAGTTCCAGGCCGCTGCGGTCTCCAAGCTGCCAGTCGAGCAGTACCGCGTCCACGCCGTCGGATTCGTTCGAACGCATCGCCACGGCAGGATCGTCATGCGACGTGACGCGATAGCCGTGCTTGCTCAGCAGGAATTCGGCGATCCGATGGAAGGCCGGGTCGTCGTCCAGCACCAGGATGTGTCCACTGCCCGGGTTGTCCATTGCTGTCTGCCGTTGCTCCGCGAGGATGTATGCTAACGCGTCGCGCGCCGCGGGTCGAGGGGTCGAGTTACCGCTCATTCCGGGAAGCGTCGCCTGTCGGGGCCGCTCGCGTCAGCAGATCGAGCAGCAGGGACGCCTGCCGCCGCGCCTGTTGGTTGACGACCCCGCCGGTCATGGCCGCCTCGCACGTCGCGGCCTGCCGGCTGATCTGCGGAAAACCGTAGTTGGCCGCCGTTCCCTTCAAGCGATGCACGATCAGGCGCAGCTTCTCCACGTCGCCTGCTTCGATGGCCTCGGTGATCTCGGTCCGGCGTTGGGGGAACTCGCCGATGTACTCCTCGAGCAGCGGGCTGAAGCCCGGCTCCTCGGCCAGCGACGAGACGATCGACGCGCCTTCGCGGCCCACGGCGGCGGAGGGCCTGGAGGGCAAGCTCGCACGTCGGGCCGGCGGCAACGATTCCGCCACCGCCGCGACAAGTTCCGCCGGGGCGATCGGCTTGCGGATGTATCGGTCGCAGCCGGCCTCAAGGCAACGCTGCTCGTCGTCCGCCATCGCGTAGGCGGTCAGGGCGATGATCGGCGTGGGGATGCCGGCGGCCCGAAGCTCGCGCGCCGCCTCCAGCCCGTCCTTCACCGGCATCTGCACGTCCATCAGCACCGCGTCGAAGGGCTCGCCGCGGCGCTGCGCCGCGAGCACCGTCGCGACGCCTTCCTCGCCGTCCGCGGCCAGCGAGACCTCGGCCCCGCGCTCGCCGAGCAGGTATTCCACGATCCGCTGGTTGTCGGGGTTGTCTTCGACCACGAGCACCCGCAGGCCGGTCAGGTTCGCTTCAACGGCGGGCCCGGAAGTCGTCGCGGCGCTTGCGGGCTCCGGTTCGACCAGTGGACCCGTCGCGTCGGCTTCCAGGTCGAGTTCCACGGTGAAGCGGCTGCCTTCGCCCGGCGTGGAATCG
>CAYFQS010000014.1:14047-22909 GCA_964345245.1 uncultured Planctomycetaceae bacterium
GGCTTCCAGGTCGAGTTCCACGGTGAAGCGGCTGCCTTCGCCCGGCGTGGAATCGACGGTGATCCGCCCTTCGAGAATTTCCGTCAGACGTCGGCAGATCGTCAGTCCGAGGCCGCTGCCGCCCGCTCGCCGGCCAGGAGTGCTTGTCACCTGCGAGAAGGGCGAGAAGATGTCCGCCAGCTTCTCCGGTGGAATGCCGACCCCCGTGTCGCGAACGGTCACCCGCAATCGCCCGATCGTCGCTTCGGAAGTCGGCGGGTCGAAGCTGACGTGAATGCTCACCCCGCCGCGGTCGGTAAACTTCACCGCGTTGGACGTGAGATTCACGAGCACCTGCTTGAAGCGCAGCGGGTCGGTCCGGATCGTCCGCGGCACCGCCGACTCGTAGCGCGCCTGGAACGCAAGCAGCTTGTCGATGGCCCGCGGGCGCATCAGCGAATCCACTTCCGCGATCAGGGCGGGCAGGTCGCACGTTTCCTTGTGCATGTCGAATCGCCCGGCTTCGATCTTCGACAGATCGAGGATGCCGTTGACGAGCGACAGCAGGTAGTCGGCGTTCTTGTGGATGTGGCTCGTCCACTCCGCCTGCCGATCAAGGGAGATCTCATCGCGGTTGAGCAGATCGGCGTAGCCGAGAATCGCCGCCATCGGCGTGCGAATCTCGTGACTCATGTTCGCCAGGAACACGCTCTTGGCCTCGTTGGCCGCTTCCGCTTCTTCCCGCGCCTGTTCCAGTTGGCGGGTGCGCTGCTCCAGGTCCTGCTTTGTCTTCAGCAGGTCCGTGGTGAAACGTTCGAGGTCCGCCTGCGCCGCTTTCCGGTCCAGTTCCACGCTGACCCACTGGGCCATGAGCTTGATGAGCTGAACGTCGAATTCGCTGAACGGCGCGTCCCGCGGCACCGAGCCGGCGAACAGGAGCGTGCCGTACGGCCGGCCTCGTACCTGGATCACCGCGCCGAGGTAGGCCTCCAGTTGGGTCTGCAGGTAAGCCGGATGCGAACGCCACTCGCTCTGCCCGGCGTGCACGAACGAGACCGGCTCCGAAGTCCGGATCGTCCGTTCGCAGTAGGTTTCCCGGAGGGGCAGGACCATGTCCGGCGCCAGGCCAAGCGACTCCGGCGCCGCGAGCTGCTTGATGTGGAACTCATCGCCCGTGATCTCCGAGATGATCGCCACTTCGAGTCCGAAGTGCACCCGCCCGAGCTCGAGCACCTGCTGGGCCTGGTCCTCGAACCGACCGGAGGTCGCTGACGTGATCTCGTAGAGCGACCGCATCGCTCGTTCGCTGCGCTGAAGCTGCTGCTGAGAGTGGTGCCGCTGGGTGATGTCGATGGCCACGCCGAGGAACCCGTTCGGTTCGCCCGCTTCGTTGACGAGGATGCTCACCGCGATGTCCATGAGCATCTTCGTGCCGTCTTTGCGGCGCATCCACCACTCGCGGCGGTCGGGCTTGCCGGGCTCGGCATGAATGCAGGTGGATTCGAAGGGCGAAACCCGTCGGCCGAGCTCGCGCTCGGCCTCCGCCTGCGATTCGGCGAGATGGTCCGGGTCGACGAGCACCATCGGCGACTGTTGGCCGATCATCTCCTCGGCCGACCAGCCGAACAGCCGCTCGGCGCCCCGGTTGAAGATCTGGATCGTGCCGCCCGTATCGGCCGCGACGATGCCGACTTCGACCGCCGCGTCGAGGATCGCCGTAAGCTGGCGATTGAGGGCCTCGCTCCGGTCCTTCGCCGCCTCCAGCGCCGTCTCGGCCGCCTTTCGCCGGCTGATGTTGCGGACCACCGCGGCACAGTAATGCTCGCCTTCGAAGGGCACCGCGTTGAGGTGAATTTCCACCGGATACACGTGTCCGCCGCTCGAACGGTGTCGGGATTCGACGATGAACGTACCCGACTGCTTCAACTCCTCCCAGCGGAGTTTCCATCGCTGCGGGTCGAGCGTCGGATCGATGTCGAAGGCGTACATCTGCGTGAGCTGCTCGAAGGAATAGCCGAGCTGCCGACAGGCCGATTCGTTCGCATAGAGCAGCCGCGCATCGGCGTCGGTCCAGAACACCGCGTCGCCGGCTCGCTCCACCGTCACTTCCATGAGTCGACGAAAGCGTTCGGCTTCCTTCCGGGCCGTCACGTCACGGACGATGACCACGACCTCGCGGACGGTGGCGTCATCGTCCGACGGTACGGCACTGATGACCGCCTCGATGGGGACCCGCCGCCCATCCGCCGCCTGGACCAGCCCTTCGACGCGGTCCGTGCCGCCGTGCCGCAGCAGGGCGTCGTGGGCGTCGGCGGCTCGCCGCGCCTCCAGGGGATCGACGAAGAACTCCAGCGTCTGCCGACCGATGACGTCCGCCGGGTTGTACCCGAGCAGCGTCTTCGCCGCGGGCGATGCATAGGTGATGCGTCGCTCCAGGTCGGTGCGAAGCACGATGTCGCCGGCCCGCTCCGCCGCGTAGCGGAACGACTCACCGATCTCGTCATCGCGGGCGGCGAACTGCTCCTGCAGCGCGACCAGGTCGCGTTCCGCCTTTCGCCGAAGCTCGCGTTCCTTCGCCAACGCCTGTTCGAGTTCTTTGCGGCTGTCCATGCTGTTCGACTGAAATCGAGAGCGGGTCTGTCGAGGGATCGTATTGCCGATCGCCCGTGCCGCACAACCGCGATTTCCGTGCTACTCGCCCATGACCGTCACCACGATGGTCCGCCGCCGGGGCTTGATGTCGCACTCCAGGTGAAACACCTGCTGCCACGTGCCGAGCACCGGCTCGCCGCGGGCGACGGGCACGGTCAACGACGGGCCGAGCGTCGTCGCCTGCAGGTGTGAATGACCGTTGCCGTCGTGCCAGGCCCGCTCGTGGCCGTAGTCATGACTCGGCGGCATGAGCTTGTCCAGAATGGCCGGCAGGTCCTCTTGCAGGCCCGGCTCGAACTCGATCGTCCCGATCGCGCCCGTGCTGCCAACGTTGAATACGTTCACCGTGCCGGTCTGAATCTTGGACTCGTTCACGACGCGCTTCACCTCGGCGGTCAGGTCGTGCATTTCGCCGTGGCCGGTGGTCTGGAGATGTACTTCTTGTTGATGGACCATTGCTTCCTCTCGTGTTTCACTTCGTAAATTCCTGGCGCAGACGCCGGGCTCGTCGGCGGATCGACCGCAGTTCGTCGGGATCCTTCCGGTCGAGATTCCGCAGTTGCATGGTCATTCGTTGATTGCCGTCGAACCGCTCGCGATGGCGGGCGAGGAAGTCCCAGTACAGCGTGGTGAAGGGGCATGCCTCGCCGCCCGTCGCGTTGGCGGGGTTGTAACGACAGTCGTGGCAGTAGTTGCTCATCCGCTGGACGTACCTGCCCGTGGCGCAGTAGGGCTTGGACGCCATCACCCCGCCGTCGGCGAACTGCGACATCCCGAGCGTGTTCGGCAACTCAACCCATTCCACCGCGTCGACGTAGACCGCCAGGTACCACTCGTGCACCCGGCGGGGATGCACGCCGAGCAGCAGGGCGAACAGCCCCGTGACCATCAGCCGCTGAATATGATGAGCATAGCCATGGCGAAGCGTCTGGCCGATCGCTTCGTGCAGGCAGTTCATGTCCGTCTCGCCCGTCCAGTAAAAATTCGGCAGGTCGCCATCGGCTTCGAGGGCGTTACGTTCGATGTACTCGGGCATGAACCGCCAGTAGATTCCGCGCACGTACTCCCGCCAGCCGAGAATCTGGCGGATGAATCCCTCCACGGCGTTGATCGGCGCCCGGCCGTCGCGGTACGCCTGCTCCGCGGTCTCGACCACCTTGCGGGGATTCAGGAGCTTCAGGTTCATCGCCGACGACAGCCGCGCGTGATACAGCCACGTCTCGCCGGTCCACATCGCGTCCTGGTAATCGCCGAACTTCGCCAGCCGGTGATCGATGAAATCCCGCAACGCCATGCCCGCCTGTTGCCGGTTGACCGGCCAGTCGAACGCCTCCAGCGTGCCGGGATGGTCGGCGAAGCGGTCGTTGACCAGGTCGATCACGGCGCGCGTGGTGTCGTCCGGCGTGAAGGACATGGGCGTGGGCAGCTCGCCCGGCCCGGTCTTGCCGAAGGTCTCGCGGTTCGACTTGTCGAAGTTCCACGCCCCCCCGACGGGCTCATCGCCGTCCATCAGCACGCCGGTCTTCCTGCGCATCTCCCGATAGAAAAACTCCAGTCGGAGCTGCTTGCGGCCGTCCGCGTGGGCGTTGAACTCCTCGGGCGTGCACAGGAAATGGCGATCTTCCCGGATCTCGAGATCGACCCCGGCGTTGTCGGCCGCGCCTTGAAGCGATTGAAGCACCCGGTGCTCACCGGGATGAACGATGGTCGCCCGACCGGGCCGCAGGCGGCGCATCGCTTCGGTCAGCGCTCCGCTCAAGGACGTGGCGGCGTCGGGATCGTCAATCGCCTGGTATTCCACCCGGACGTCGCGCTTGCGCAGCTCATCGCGGAAGTGTCGCATGGCGGTCAGGAACATCGCGATGCGTGGCTTGGTCGACCAGACGTGCTGTGATTCATCGCTCGCCTCGGCCATCCAGACCGCGTCCTGCTTCGCGTCGAATCCATCGAAGGCCGCGGAGTTCGGATCGAGCTGATCGCCGAGCACGAGAGCGAGGTTTCGCGGATTTCGGGTCGTCGGGTTCATCGGTGAAGATTCGGCGGTTATTCAGACGTCGTGGCGGAAGGGCCGACGGCTGCGGAGCCGTCGATGTACCACATCAATTCGCCGTCGTCGTGGACCGGGTCCACGCCGGTGATCGGCAGGCGTTCGAGGTCGTTGGGCGAAAGTGAGACGCGCTGCAACGTGGGGAACTTGCCCTCGCCCAGGACGAGGACGGCGACCACGCGGGCGGCGTTGAGGGCCGGGAAGGTCAGCGTCATCCGCGGGCGCGGCGGGGCGACCGTGGGCCCGCCGTTGAACAGCACCCAGTGGCGATCTTCATGCAGGGCTTCGGTGGACGGGAACAGCGAGGCGGTGTGCCCGTCGCTGCCCATGCCGAGCAGCACAAAATCGAAACGTCCTTCAGGCCCGAGGGTCTGCTGCATTTCCTTCTCGTACGCGAGCTGTCCGCCGCGCTGGAGGACCGGCATCGGGTGCACCTGGTCGCTCGGGATTTCGACGTGATCCAGCACGGACTCGCGGATCATGCGGTAGTTCGAATCGCTGTCGTCCGGCGGCACGCAGCGCTCGTCCACAAGCCAGACGTGCGCCATCTCCCAGGGCAGGAACCGATATCGCGGGTCGATGACCAGCCGACGATACAGCGGCTCCGGCGTCGAGCCCCCGGACAGAGCGATGTGGAACTCACCCCGGCTGCGGGCGGCGTCGAAGGCGATGCGGACCAGCTCCGAGCACAGCGTATCGATCAGCAGATCAGTATCGGGGATGATGATCCGCGTGCCGCGCAGCCCGCGGGTCACCGGATACTTGTGGGCGTTGTCTCTGGTCGTCTCGGTCATCATTCATATGGTAACGCCCCACGCCGCACCGTGCCCGGCATGGCGTGGCGGAAGTCGTCGGCCGCCGCGGCTTGTGTGCAACGCAGCCGCGTGCGGCAAGCAAGCAACAACGCCTGCCTCTCCTGTCAGTTGACCAGGCGGGATCGTGACGACTTGCCTTCGGGATTGCGCCATTCCCCGTAACCCGGGAACAGGCGCTGCGCCTCGTCGGGCCCCCACGAGCCGGCGGGGTAGAACGCCAGGTCGTCCGGTCCGCTCCGCGACCAGTGTTCGAGCACCGGCTGGACCACCCGCCATGCCGCTTCGATCTCGTGGCGGTCCTTGAACAGCGCCTGGTCGCCCCGCATCGCGTCGAGCAGGAGCGTCGCGTACGCGTCCAGCCCATCGCCGCCGAACTGCTGCTTGAAGTCGAAGTCCATCACCGCGGATTGCAGCCGCATGTCCTGCCCCGGCACCTTGCCCTCGAATGGAGGGTTGATTCCCTCGTCCGGCTGCGCGTTGATCACGAGCCGATTCGGCGGCCGACACACGCCCAGATATCGCGGGTCGCAAACGTCGTGGAACATGATGTGCGGCGTGGGCTTGAAGGCCACCACGATCTGCGTCAGCTTCCGCCGCATCCGCTTACCCGTGCGCAGCAGGAACGGCACGTCGCGCCAGCGCCAGTTATCGACGAACAGCCGCAGGGCCGCGTAAGTCTCCACCGTCGACTGTGGATCGACCTTCGGCTCATCGCGATAGGCGGAGACGGCCCGGCGGTCGATCTCGCCCGCCGCGTACTGTCCACGCACGGCGAGCTTGCTCGCGTCATCGACGGTGAACGGTCGAATCGCCGACAGCGCCTTGCGCTGCTCGATGCGCAGGTCGTCCGCTTCGGCGCTGTTAGGCGGCTCCATCGCCACCAGGGCCAGCACCTGCAGCAGATGCGACTGGATCATGTCCCGCAGCGCCCCCGAGGCCTCGAAGTAATCACCCCGGTCCTCCACGCCCACCATCTCCGACGCGGTGATCTGCACGTGGTCCACGTAATGCCGGTTCCAAAGCGGCTCGAAGATCAGGTTCGCGAACCGGAACACCAGCAGGTTCTGCACCGTCTCCTTGCCGAGGTAGTGATCGATGTTGAACACGGCGGTGTCGTCGAACACACGGCCGATCACCCGGGCCAGATGCCGCGCCGATTCCAGGTCATAGCCGAAGGGCTTCTCCACGATGACTCGCTGCCACGGCGCCTGCTCACGCCGGATGCTGCACCACCGCTTGCCCTCGGTGACCAGGCCCGCGGCCCCGATGTTGAAGACGATCTGCTCCACGATGGACGGGGCCACGGAGAGGTAAAACAGCAGGCTCTCGCCGGTGTTCCGGGTCTGGCGGAGTTCGTCGATTCGCCGCACGAGTCCGCCGAACTGCGCGAAATCGGTCGCATCGCACGGCTCGTAATGCAGGCGCTCGGCGAAACGCCGCCAGGTCTCCTCGCTGAACTCCGGGCTGTCGGCGCACGACGCCCGCATCTTCTCGCGAAATTCGCCATCGCTCATCTTCGTGCGGCTCACGCCGAGCACGCCCATGTGACGCGGCAACTGCTGCGTGCGGCAGAGATCGTACAGGGCGGGTACGAGCTTCCGGGCGGTCAGATCGCCCGAGGCGCCGAAGATCACCATCAGGCACTGTTCGGGAACGGTTCGGTCGTTCATCGGCAACTCCGGGGCAGTGGTCTCGGCAATCAGTCTAGTCGATTCCGCCGGGCAATTCGTTTACGGCTGGCCTTGCCTTTTCGTCCGGGCGGTCAAGAATTCCTTTACGGCTGGACGAGGCGCGACCACACAGGAGAACCATGGTGACTTGTTCATGGACCCGGGGTTTGACGCGGGATCAAATCGAGCGGTTTCACCGCGAGGGCTACCTCGTGGTCAGGGACCTGCTCGACGATGCCGATCTGCAGCCGGTGATCGATGAACTCGACGCCGAGGTGAATCGGCGGGCCCGAGAGTTCGTCGAGGAAGGCGAGCTTGCCGAGACGCATAAGGAGAAGGGCTTTACCCGCCAACTCGCCGCGATCAGCGCGGAGACCGACCAACTCGCCCTCGGCATCTGGGATGGTTCGCTGCACGGCCCGGCGATCTTCAACCTCATCCGCAACGACAAGCTGCTCGACGTCGCCGAGTCGCTCTGCGGCGAGGAGCTCATTGCCTCCAGCGTCTATCGCGTTCGTCCCAAGATTCCCAGCCACATCAAGAGCCCCGTGCCGTGGCACCAGGATTCGGGCTACTTCGAGCCGTACTGCGACAAAAACCTCGTGCTCACGATGTGGATCCCCCTTGTCGACGCCACCGAAGAGAACGGCTGTTTGTGGGTGATTCCCGGCGCGCATCAGGGCGAGGTGGTTCGGCACGTCTCCCGCGTTGACAAGCCGTACCTCGAAATTCTCGAAGCGGACCTGCCGGGAGGCGACCGTGTCTGCGCGGAGGTGCCGAAGGGCGGCGTGTTGCTGCTGACCAACCGTACGCCGCATGCGAGCTTCGAGAACAACTCGGATCACGTGCGCTGGAGCATGGACCTGCGTTATCAGAACGCGGCCCTGCCGACGAACGCGGCGATCTCGCGGGAGCCCGAAGAGTCGGTGCCGGACGAGGCGCACGGCGTGCCGCCGGCGTGCTATCCGCCCGAAGCGGACTTCCTCGTCCGCTCGCGCAAGCGCCCCGACGAGGTCGTGACCGATCCCGCCGTATTCCACGAAATCCGCGAGCAACACGTCCACAGCCCGGTCACCCCGCGCTGGCGACCGGCGACGTGAACCTCGCCGCTCAGCCGCGACTCGTGCTTCGACGGACCGGTGCGCCGATTCGATCCGGACCTTTGCCGGTCCGACGTTCCGGGGCTCGGGGGCGGTCGATCGGTCCGGGTTGTACGCAACAACGGATTTGCGTCGCCCGATCGTCCCGCTAGAATACGTGGCTCGATTGTCCCCATCGTCTAGCCTGGCCCAGGACACCACCCTTTCAAGGTGGAGACACGGGTTCAAATCCCGTTGGGGATATTGTCGGGCGGGGTGAAGCCCGCTCTCGTGTGTGAATTTGAGCCCGAATGCGCCGGTTGAGTGATCCGGGCGTTCGGGTTCGTGTATTTATGGGCTGACAACATGAACGTGCAAACGGAACAGGCGCTGGCCGATCTCGATCACGCTCACGTGTGGCACCCCTTCACGCCCATGCGGCAATGGCGGCAGCGCGAGCCGCTGATTATCGAACGGGCCGAGGGGGAATGGCTCATCGACGCCGAGGGCAACCGCTACATCGACGGCGTATCGTCGCTCTGGTGCAACGTGCACGGCCATCGCGTGCCGGAGATCGACCGGGCGGTGCGTGAGCAGCTCGACCGCGTGGCGCACACCAC
>CAYFQS010000015.1:0-6601 GCA_964345245.1 uncultured Planctomycetaceae bacterium
AGAAAGGTCGAAGCCGCTCGGCCAGTTGATCGTTGACCAGTTTGGCGACCGAACCGTGCAATCTCTGCATCATCGGCGGAAGATCGGTGCCACGCTTCAGGTAACCAACCATGTGGTAGTGGTTGTCCATGAGCGACACGAGCCACGGCGTGAAGGTGGACGGCGAAACCCAATGTTCGAAGCGGTCCCAGAAAACCTCCTTCGCCGCTTCGGCGGCGAAGGAAGGAAACTGACCGCGGCAACGCGCGGTGATGAAGTATGCCTGATTGTCCCGGTACCAATGCTCGAATCGGTGTTGGCTGCGGTAGACTTTGCGGGGAGAATGGGACCCCCGGCGGAGAGTCATGGACGAACTCCTTTTTTTGGCTCAGTCTACCAGAACATGGCGGCTAAAGCCGCCACGCCGGGGCACCATGCACATTGCCGCTGAAGCCGCCACGCCCCGGGGCGCGGTCCGCTCTCCGCGCCGCGGCGGTTCAACGCCATCGCCCGTCTGCTATCATGCCCGCGATGGGGCCGCTGAAGCAGATCATCCCGGCCGGGGGCCCGAGCGCCACGCGGTTCGGGTTCGGGATGTTCGTGGGCATGGCGCTGACCGTAATCACCGCGGTCCTCCTGGCGACGGGCGTGATCAGCCGCGTCGAACGCACCATGCTCGACTGGCGGTTCCAGCACTTCGCCTACTTCAATCCGCAACCGTCGGACCGTGTCGTGCACATCGACATCGACGATCACTCGCTCGACCGCACGGCCCGCTGGCCCTGGCCGCGGTCGTACCTCGCTCACGTGACCGACGAACTGCGGCGAGCGGGGGCGAAGGTGATCGCCTACGACCTGATCTTCGATCAGCCGCAGGATGCGGACTGGCGGCCGGCCGAGCGCGGAGAATCGGCCACGGCCAAGGCGGAAGACACCGCGCTGGTCCGGATCGATCACGACGCCGCGTTCGCCCGTGCCGTTGACGAGGCGGGCAACGTGCTGCTGCCGGTCTACCTGGAGCCGCCGCCGAAGCTCGAGCCAGTGACCCGCCGCGTGCTCGACGTGCTGGCCGCCGACATCACCGCCGACGCCGAGGAGATCGCCCTTCGCCTCGAGCTGTCCGAGGCGGAGCAGACCGACGTGGCCGAGCGCCTCGCCACGCTGAAGCAGCGGGCCATCCGCAAGAAGTTGTTCGACCTGCTCGACACCCGGGAGCCACCGTCGCTGGCGGAGATCGAGGCGATGATGTTGCCGGGGCTGAGCGTCCGTTACAGCTTCTCGGCGGAGCTGGAGTTGCTGCGGGAGGAGTATCAGCGGGTGCGGGCGATGCGGGAGTTGAGCCGCCGCCTGCCGCCGGATCAGTCGCGAGGGCAGCAGGCGTCGGTGGCGGCGGACCCGAAGCCGCCGATCCCGATCCTCGCCCGGGCCGCCGTCACCACCGGGGACGTGCACTTCACCTTCGACGACGATCGGACCGTGCGGACCATCGCCCTCTGGCGGAACTACGAAGGCAAGCTGTTTCCGCACCTGAGCTTCGCGGCGGCGTGCCTGTATCTCGACGTGCCGCTGCACATGGCCGACGTGGGCGAGCGGTTCACGGTGATTCCCCGTCGCGATCCGGATACGGGCGTGACCCGGAGGATCCGCATCCCCATGCTGGGTTGGCGGCCGGGCGATAGCTGGACGCCGCACGAGTCGCGCGTGCTGATTCCCTGGCCCTCGAACGCGGCGCGGTGGGAGATGCTTTTCGCTGCCGAGACCGACCGCCCGCGCCAGCATTTCCCCATCGGCCGCATCGTCGAGGCGCGACGTCAGCGGCGGGACATCGAGGCCAACGAGGGTGAGATCGACCGGGCGATTCTCGCCGCCGCCGGGGCCGTCGCCCCGGGCCGGGTCGAGCCGTACCGCGAGGTGGTCGACGCCCTCGCCGCGGACGATCGCTCGCCCGATCAGCGCGAGCGGCTCGAAGCGCGGCGCATCGAGATGCAGGATCGCGTGCTCGAAGAGGCGGGCTTCTTCATCGAGCAGCTCGAACAGGCCGACGAACTTGACGAACCGTACCGCAAGCTCCTCGACGCCCTGACTCGGTACGTGCAGGTGGTGCGCGACGCGCGGGCGGAGAACGCCGCCGCCGCGGAGGTGATCCGGCAGTTCGAAGGCAAGCTCCGCGCGCTGGTGAACAACACGATCTGCCTCATCGGCTGGACCGCGACCGGGTCGGTGGCCGACTTCGTGCCCACCAGCATCAACCCGCAGACGCCCGGCGTGGTGGTGCACGGGGCGCTGCTCAATGGCATCCTCACCGAGCACTTTATCGCCCGCGGGCCGCTCTGGCTGGACATCGCACTCACGCTGCTGCTCGGGGCGATGATCAGCGCCATTGCCGCCCGCTTTGCCCCGATCATCACCCTGGTAATTACCGCCGCGGTGGTGTCGACGTACTTCGTGATCAACGGGCTGATCGTGTTTGACTGGTCGGACTACTGGCTGGCGGCGGCGGGGCCGATCGTCGCCGCCGGTTTCTCCTGGGCCGGCGTCACCGTCTTCCGCCTCGTCGCCGAGCAGCGGGAGCGGGCCCGCATCACCCGGCAGTTCAAGAACTACGTCGCGCCCGAACTGGTCGATTATCTGGTCGACCACCCGCAACTCGTGCGGATGGACGGCGAGTCGCGGGAGCTGAGCTGCACCTTCTCCGACATCGCCGGATTCACTTCGATCTCCGAGCGGCTCGGCCCGGAAGATACCGCCCGTCTGCTCAATCGGCTGCTCGCGGTGGCGACCGATACCCTCATGGACCACCGCGCCTTCGTGAACAAATACCTCGGCGACGGGATCATGGCCTTCTGGGGCGCGCCGGTGTCCAACCCGCGCCACGCCCACGACTCCTGCACGAGCGTGCTCGCCTGCATCGAGGCGATCGACCAGCTCAACCGCGACCCGGAATACCGCGATATGCCGAACCTCTTCATGCGGGTCGGCGTGTCGACCGGGCGGATGATGGTCGGCGACTTCGGCGCCCCGCCCCGCCGCAGCGACTACACCGTCATGGGCGACGCGGTGAATCTCGCCTCCCGGCTCGAACAGGCGAACAAACAGTTCGGCACGCAAATCCTGATCTCCGCGGCGACGTTCCGCCACGTCAGGAACCAGATGCTCACCCGGCCGATCGGCCGCATCGTCGTCGTGGGCAAGACGGAATACGAAGAGGTCTACGAACTGCTCGCCACGCAGGGCGACGCCACCGACGAGCAGCGGGAACTGGCCGGGGCGACCGCGGCCGCGCTGACCGCGTACCAGTCGGCGAACTTCGAGGCGGCGCGGGAGCGATTCGAACAGCTCGCCGAACGGTTCGGCCGAACGAAGCTGATCGAGGTTTACCTCGAAGCGTGCGGCGCCCACGCCGCGTCGCCGCCCGATCCGGAGACGTGGGACGGGACCATCGTGCTGACGGAGAAGTAGGGGAGTTCGCGGCATGTTTCTCACGTTCCATGCATCGTTCGCGCGTCGCCGCATCGGCGTGTTGTTGCGCTGCTTGATGTGCGTGCCGGCGGCGGCCTTTGCCTCGCCGACCGTTATGGCGGGCGATCTGCCCGAGCCCGGTCGGCGGACGGTGCGCTTTGAGCAGCCCGCGCCGCTCACCACGCCGGCCGAGATGCGACACCGCATGGGCGGCCGGCCGCCGAGCGGCTTCGAGGAAATCGACCTCGCCGAGGAGCGATCCCACGTGCTCATGCCGCGGGTGGAGGCGGCGGCGGAGCCGGCCGCGAAGCCGTGGGGCCTGTTCGTGTTCATCCATCCCGGCGGGGACGGCCGGCTGCACCGACCGTGGCTCGACGTGCTCGCCCGTCACCGGCTCATCTGGATCGGCCCGGACGAGGCGGGCAACGACCGCGATCCGTGGTCGCGGGTCCGCCTGGCGCTGCAGGCCGCACACAGCATGTGCGAGCGATATCCCGGCATCGATCGTCGGCGGGTTTACGTGGCCGGCGTGTCCGGCGGGGGGCGCATCGCCTCGATCACCGCCATGCTCTGGCCCGACGTGTTCCGCGGCGGAGTCTACATGGTGGGCAGCAACTACTTCCGTCACATCCCCTCGCCCGCGCAGCCCGACGCCTATTACCGCGCCACCTTTCCCCGGCCGCGCGGCAAGGCATTCGAACTCACCCGCGACCGCAGCCGCCACGTCCTGCTTACCGGCGAACAGGACGGCAACCGCGACCAGACGCTCGGCAACTACAAATTCGGTTATCAGCGCGATCGCTTCAGTCACGTGACGTACCTCGAAGTGCCCGGCATGGGTCACGCCACCCCGCCCGCCGCCTGGCTGGAAAAGGCGATCGAAGCGCTGGACGCTCCCATCATGCCGATCGAAAGCCAACCGCCGCGGGGCGGCGATGCGGAGGAAGACACGTGAGAGCGCGTCGGCGCCGGCTGGCTGTCTGCTTCATCGATCCCCGCACGAAGCCCACGAAGGCACGAAGATCATGAAGGGGAAGCGTTTGGTTTCATGTCTGATGATGGTGCTCATCACGCCGCATCATTCGATCTTTGTGTCCCTGGCGCCTTCGCGTTCTTCGTGATTTGATTTTGAGCACGTTGCGCGGCCCGACATGTGAACCACAACTTTGCCTCGCGCAGCCACACCCCTCATTCTCTTTTTCTCTGCGCCTCTGCGGTGATTCCCCGTTCGCCGGCGGCTCAGTTCTCCAGGTTGCCCCGGTCCGGGGCGAGCTTCATCAGGGTCGGCAGGAGGTAGTTCGCTCCGTGATAGACGAAGATCTTGCCCGAGAGCACGAACTCGGCCGCGTCGCTGCGCTGCTCGATGATCTGCTCCATGTCTTCGAGGAGCTGGCAGGGCAGGAGGTACATCGGGCGGTCGACCATTTTCTCGCTGTCCGACTCGAAGACGAACATCCACGGCAGCGACCCCCCGGGGGCGCGGGTCATCCGACCGCGCCGGGTGATGATGAACTGACCCTCCCGGCGGAGCGGCGCCTGGGCCTCGTCGCCCGGCGCGACCCCGGCCAGCGCGGGGTCGGCCGGCTCGCCGGGCCGCACCGTCGGCTGGGGGCGCGTCGGCTCGATGAGCCGATTCTTCCGCCGACGCTGCATCAGGTCGTTCAGCACGTCTTCCGCCGACGGCTCGTCGTCGCTCGTCGTCGCCGGGGCGTCGGTCTCTTCGTCGCCCGCCGGCTCCGACTGCGCCAGCGCCCACGTGCCGACCGCGGTGAGGGCGATCATCAACATCAACGAATAGACGATTGTGCGTGGCATGAGTTGGCTCCTGTATTGAATGTCGAACAAGGTAAGCCGAGCCGGTGGCGCGGGCAAGCTCGCCGGGCCGGGGGCTTGGCGCAGGTCCGGATTCCGCCGCGGGCTCACCGTTTCGATCTTCTCGGATTCCGCCCGGCGCTGGACGCTTGCCGCGGCTCGCCGTGGGCTTCGGCGTTCGCGGACCGCGGCTCGCGGCGCTCGTGCTCGTCATGTTCACCGCCATCGTGGCCCAGCCGGCCGAAGATCATCCGACCCACCGAGGTCTGCAGGACGCTGGTCACGGTCAGGTCCACTTCCTCGCCGATCGCGTTGCGGGCCTGCTCGACCACGACCATCGTCCCGTCTTCGAGGTACCCCACGCCCTGCGCCGGGGCCTCGCCGGGCTTGACGATCCGCACCCGCATGTGCTCGCCGGGCAGCACGACCGGCCGCATCGCGTTGGCGAGTTCGTTGATGTTGATCACGTCCACGCCCCGCAGCGACGCGACCTTTTTCAGGTTGTAATCGGTGGTGATCAGTCGGGCTCGCATGTCCTGGGCCAGGGCGGTGAGTTTCTGGTCCACCGTCGCGCCCTCGGCCACCGTGTCCTCAATGCTCACGTCGGCCATGGGCTCGGCCTGGAGCTTGGCCACGATGTCCAGGCCACGCCGGCCGCGCTCCCGCTTGAGCTTGTCCCTCGAATCGGAAATCGTGTGCAGCTCGTCCAGCACGAACTTCGGAATCACGATCAGCCCCTGCACGATCTGCGTCTGCACGATGTCGAGTATCCGTCCGTCGATGATCGCGGACGTATCCAGCAGCATCGGTCGGTTCCCGCGAATCTGCTTGGCGAACTCCACGTAGGGGATTACGAAGCGAAAGTCGTCCTTGCTCTGCAGGATCATGGTGGTGGCGAGGAAGACGCAGATCACGCCCATGACGACCTTGAGCCCTTCGACCAGCTCGGCGGGGACCTGTTTCTCCCAGATCGCCACCGCCGCCGTGCTGGCTGCGTACTCGACGAGGAACGACAGGGCATACGCCCCGATCATTCCCACGATCAGGCCGAGGAAGAGCCCGGAGATCGCCGAAAGACGCTTTCGCGGACTGGTCACGTCAAGGACGACGATGAGCCCGGCGAGAAAGATCGCCCCGACGATGGTGAAGGTGAACCCGGCCAGCGAGGTGTCAAACGTTCGCGAGGCGTACAGGGCCGCCACCGCCGCCGTCATCACCACGAAAACGGCCCGAAGAATGAGTAAAGCCATGATGCACCGCTCCTGGGAAGATGAGATAAATAATGATGCGCCATGATAAGATGCGAGCCGCCGGGTGCAATGGGGGGAAGAGACGAAGAGACGAAGAGACG
>CAYFQS010000015.1:6701-21609 GCA_964345245.1 uncultured Planctomycetaceae bacterium
CTGCGTCCCATCGCCCCACCGAAAGCCCACGCCCTCCGGGCGTGGGGCCCACCGCCGGGAGGCGGTGAGCTTTCAGCCCAGCTCAAAGCCCGCATGCGCCAGGTGATGTGGTGGGAAGCGGTCGAGGATGTGTTGAAGGTCAGTCATGACAGGCGAGTCACCCGCCGGCTCGAAAAACTCATGGCCGCGTGAGATCGGTCAGTTTGAGTAAGGTAAAACAAAATCACCGCTTACCTGCCTGACAGTCCACCACGAACTTACGAAGATCGCAAATGGCTCAAAAGTTGGCGCGCTGGAATGGGGCATGATGGCGGTGACGGGTTAGCCGCGGCACGAGCATCCTGGTTCGCTGACAGGTGGTGGTTTCGTGCCGGAGACATCAAACTGTGAACTGGAAACTGAAAACCGTGAACTACTCTCCGCTGCTCAGCGGGACGGCTTCGTACGCGCCGAGGTCGGGCCGGCCGGTGATGGAGCGTGGCTCGGCGGAGAGCGGCGGAGTGAAGTGGTGAAGTTTTGTCAACGGCTGACGACGGGCGGGGACTTTGAAGACGGGCAACGCGATCTCTCGCCACGGCAGGCCGCGGTTCAGGAGAGGCGCGGTGTCGGGGCTCGGCCGATAGTCGCCGTTTGCGGGAGCGACGAACGTGGGCTGCTGTTCGGCCGGGGCGATGGAAGGTTGAATCGCGACGGTGTCGGGCCAGCGGTGCTGCGGATCGAGCCAGTTGTGCCGCCCGGCGATCCGGTCGGGTTCGACGCCCTTGCGGAGTTTCACGAGGGTTCGATTCGCCTGCTCGCCGGGGGCATGGATGAGATTGTTGGCCATCATCAGTCCCGCACCCGACGCCGAGAGATCGACCACGGGCGAGCGGTAGGGGCTGATGATCGTGTTGTGCACGAGAAACAGCGTGCCGATGTGATCGGCGCGGCCGTCGCGGCCGAAGTGGATGACGGCTCGATTGCCCTGGAGCTTCGGTTTTTTGACGATCACGCTGCCGAGCACGACGGCGTGGCTGTCGGGGAGATCGGTGTTGCCTTCGGCGTCGACCAGATCGAGTTCACGGTTGGCTGAGTCGTGGACGTAGCAGGCCTCAATCCAGGTGAGGTGGGCGCGGCTTTTGATGTTGTGGCCGGTCGTGGCGTGGCTGACTTCGCAGCCGAGCAGTTGCACGCTGGTCCCGCCCAGGTAGAGGTTATGGTTGTAGCCGGGGTCTTCGGCATCGCCGTTGCGATGGATGCGGCAGGCGATCAGCCGCTGGCGGGCGCCGGACTCTGCGCCGGCCGAGCCGTTGGACATCACCCCCATGTCGTTGCCATGGATTTCACAGTCGCGGATGGTGATGTCGTCGGCCTGGTTGATGCGAACGCCGGCTCCGTTGTGCGCCTCGTTCCCGGCCCGCCGCAGTTCGAACCCTTCGAGCGTCCCGCCGTCGGCATCGGGATTGAACTGCACGATGCCCCGCGGGACCGAGCCGCGCCCGGAGTAGTTGAAGCCGGCCCCGTCGAAGGGGATTCGCGGCTGATCGTCGGTGCGCACGGCGCGCAGCGTCAGGCGGGGCTTGCGGATCTGCAGGGCGACTTTCGTGTATGCCGCGTTGTCCGGCTGGGGATGCACCAGGATGGTGTCGCCGGGTTCGGCGTCGGCGCATGCGATTTCCGGCCGGTCGTACGGCTGGTCCGGCCCGACGTGCAGTGTCCGCGCCGAGACGCCGGTCACCCAGACACCCATCAGCAACAACGCCAACCGCGGCGCCACCGGTTGCAGGCGAGGGGGCCGGTGTGTTGTCAGACTGCTCAACATGGTTCGACTTCCGGGCTCACTCCCTACCGCCATCATCCCCCAACCCCGGCGTGTCAACGTTTGGTCAGGACTCGACGTTTTCAACCCTTTTCCAACTGCTCGGGGGTAATGTCCGGCGGGATGTTCAGACTGTCGGCAATGGCATTGAAACTGCAGAACAACTCCGTGATCTGTCGCACCTGGTTGACTTCCTGCTCCGTGGCCCCGTTCATTCTTGCCGAGGTTTCGTGTGCTGATTTGCAGTATTCGCAGTTGTTCACCAGCGACACGGCCAGGGCGATCAGCTCGCGCGTTTTGCGATCAAGCCCCTCGCCGGAGCCCATGATGTGTTTGACTCGTTGCCAGTTCAACGCCATCCATTGCGGATCGACGGCGGCCTGAGCTTTGAAAAAGTTCGGCACCACCCCCATCGCCTGTTTGATCTCGGCGTATACCTCGGCGACCTCTCCCGTTGCTTCGCTTTCTTGCAGCATCTTGGTCACGGGTTCGATTCTCCTTGTGATGACTGCTCAAAAATACCTCCGACGATGCTGCCCGGTCAACGGGTGCGAGGGTGACTTGTTGCCGCGGCGACCGGCGAGGCGACGGTCATGCGAGGAAATGCAAGGTCAGGTACGTGTTGCCGGTTCGGTCGGCCGCCCGATACGGTTCGCGCCCACGCCGCGGAAATGGCAACGGCGCATATTCGGTGGGCGGCCCCCAGCGCCGCAGATCTCCTCGCCCGCTCTGAGGCGGCGGGCAATACCCCCTAGGGGAGTCGAACCCCTGTTCCCGGACTGAGAATCCGGTGTCCTGGGCCACTAGACGAAGGGGGCGGGGAATGCTGATTGTCGGGGCGGTATTTTACTCCGCCGGGCGACAGCGTCAAACGCGGGGGGGTATCGTAAACTCGAACATGGCGATTGAACTCGCCACGCCCGGCCGGCGAACGCGGTTGCTTTCGCCGGCGTATCGAGTAAACTGTGGGGCTTTCCCCGGTGCGATTGACACTACGAGGTGGCGTGATGAAGCAAAGCATTCACCCTGAGTACAAAGAGGTCGAAGTTACCTGCGCGTGTGGCAACAAGTTCACCACGCGGAGCACGACCGGCAAGATCCACGTGGACATCTGCTCGGCCTGCCATCCGTTCTACACGGGCAGGCAGAAGTTCGTGGACACGACCGGCCGCGTCGAGAAGTTCCAGAAGCGGTTCGGGGGCGATTACTTCTCGGCCCGCGGGAAGAAGTAGCCGGCTTGACGCTCGATCAGCCGTGTGCAGCCGCGCTGCGCACGGCTTTCTTATGCCCTGATCGACCGTTCCCATGTCGACGCCGACCGTTGCACCATGTCCGACGAAGCCCTGTTCGAGAAGCTGAATGAAATGACGAACCAGCTCACGGAGCTGGACGCGAAGCTGGCGGACCCGGCGATGGCGTCCGACCACGAGCAACTCGCGACGCTGGGCACGCGCCGGGCGGCGCTGGAGCCGATCGTCCAGCTCTACCGTGATTACCGGGCGGCGGCGGACGAGGCGTCGCACCTGCGGGAGATGATCGAGTCGGAGGAGGACGGGGAGCTTAAGGAGATGGCCCGGACGGAACTGCCGGACGTCGAACGGCGGGCGGCCGATCTGCTGGAGCGGATCAAGAGCGAGCTGGTGACGGCGGACGACCGGGCGGTGGGGGCGGTGATCCTCGAGATCCGGGCCGGGGTCGGCGGGGACGAGGCGGCGATCTGGGCCGGCGACCTGCTCGAGATGTACCAGCGTTACGCCGCTCAACACCGCTGGAAGATGGAGATGATGAGCTTCTCGCCGGCGGAGATGGGCGGGTATCGCGAGGTCATTCTCGAGCTCCGCGGGTCCGGGGCGTGGCGGCACCTGGGTTACGAAGGCGGCGGGCACTGCGTGAAGCGGGTGCCGGAGACCGAATCCCAGGGCCGCATCCATACCTCGACCGCCACGGTCGCCGTCCTCCCGGAGCCGGAGAAGGTCGAGGTGCGGATCGACCCGAACGACGTGGAGGAGCACATCACCACGGCCCAGGGCCCGGGCGGGCAGAACGTGAACAAGGTGGCCACGGCGGTGAAGCTGCGGCACATCCCGACGGGCGTGGAAGTGCGGATGCAGGACACCAAGAGTCAGCACCAGAACCGCGAGAAGGCGTGGCAGCTTCTGCGGGCCCGGCTGTTCGAACAGCAGCAGCAGGACGCCGACGCGGAGCGCGGGGCTGCGCGGCGGAAGATGATCGGCACCGCGGAGCGGGGCGAGCGAATTCGCACCTATCGCTTCAAGGACAACCTCTGCGTGGACCACCGGCTCGGGGAGTCGTTCAACCTGCAGGCGATCATGGCGGGGAATCTCGACGAGATGGTCGCGGCCCTGATGGAACGCGAAAAGGCGGAGCGCCTGGCCGCGCTGTGACAAATCCGACAGCGGGAAAGCCGAAATCCGGAACCCCAATCTCCGAATCAAGCCCGAATGTCCGAATTGCGGATGCCCAAACGCACCGATGGCCGCGCAGCGCGCATCCATTGGTCAATCAGGTCTTTGGAGCATTGATTCGGGTTTTCGAGTTTCGGATTTCGAGTTTCTCACGTTAAGATGTCCGCTCTTCCAACCTTGAGGTGTTCGCAATGGCCGAGATGACCCCGCGTGAACGATGGCTGGCCCTGCTCAACGGCGAGCAGGCCGATCGCGTCCCCACCGATTACTGGACCACCGGCGAGTTCGATCAGAAGCTCATGCGGCATCTCGGGGTCAGCGACCGCGAGTCGCTGTACCGCAAGCTGCACATCGACGCGCCGTGTTCCGTGGGCCCGGCGTACCGGCCGAGCAACCCGCCGCCCGAGGGCGAAGACATGTGGGGCTCGCGGCGGGTGGCGGTGGACTACGGCACCGGCCGGTACATGGAAGTCTGCCACCATCCCTGGGCTGAGATCGAAGATCCCGCCGAACTCGATCACGTGCGGGCACCGAGCCCGGAGGACTTCGATTACTCGGGGATTCCCGATCAACTCGCCGCCAACGCCGGCCATCGCATCGTTTGCGGTCTCCAGTACGAGCCGTTCCTGCTCTACTGCCATCTCCGGGGCCTGGAGCAGGGCTTCGAGGACCTGCTGATCCATCCCGAGATCGTCGAGCGCGGGCTGGGGATTCTGTTTGACTTCTTCTACGAGCAGAACCGCCGCGTGCTCGAGGCGGCGGACGGCGGGATCGATCTGCTCTATCTCGCCGAGGACCTTGGCAGCCAGACCGGCCCGCTGATGTCCCTGGACTGCTATCGCCGATTCATCCGCCCGAACCAGGAGAAGATGGCCGAGCTTGCCAGATCGCACGGCGTGCACGTGTTCTATCACACCGATGGGGCGGCCCGGATCTACCTCGGCGATCTGATCGACGTGGTCGGCATCGAAATTCTCAACCCGATCCAGTGGCGCTGCCCGGGCATGGAACGCGAAGGGCTCGTCGCCGACTTCGGCGACAAGGTGGTCTTCCACGGCTCGATCGACAACCAGCACACGCTGCCCTTCGGCAGCGTGGACGACGTGGTCGCCGAGGTCCGCGAGAGCGTGGAGATCTATCGCCCGGCGCGGTGGATCTGCGCCCCGTGTCACAACATTCAGCCGAACACGTCGCCGGAAAACGTCGTCGCGATGTACGAGACGATCCGGGAGTTGGGCGGCTGAACGTCCGGATCACGGGGCGCGGTTTTGTCCGCGGGCGACTCATTTCCGCCAACGTCGCGGCTTGTTTGCTAAACTGACGCGCGTTTCGAGGCGAGTCATGGCGTACAGCACCAAGCCGAACGAAGAAGACGCACGGCAGCGGTTGCGGGCGTTCTGGGCGGGCAAGTCGCTCGGTCGGCCGGCCCTGGATATTCCGGTGAAGAATCCGGACTTCGAGCCGCGGCAGTGGCCCGCAGCGGAGATGACCGCCAAAGCGCGCGACCTGGCGCCCGAGTGGCACGCATGGCAGCACGCCGGCGAGAGCGAGCCGCATCTCTATTACGCCGAGCGTTTTCCCGGCCATCACGTGTCGTGGGGGTCCAACCTCATGCACCTGCCCGTCTACGCCGGGGCGGATTACCAGTACGAGGACTCGGCGTGGTGCGTGCATGACCACGACCTGCTCGACCGCGAGCCGCCGGCCTGGGATGAGCACCACTGGCTCGTGCGGAAGCTCGATGCCTGCTACGACGCGGCGAAGGAGGCCCGCGGCGACCGCGGGTTCATCACTCCGCCGCTCATGGTCGATCCGCTCACCTGCCTGTCCATGATCATCTCGCCCGCCCAGCTCTGCATGGAACTTATCGACCGCGGCCCGCGGGTGCGGGCGTGGTGCGCCGCACTCAACGAGATCTACATCAACCTCTACGAGCGCTACTTCCAGCGGCTCGGCTACGGCGAGAGCTTGTGCTTCTTCGGCCCGCTCGCCGAAGGGCGCAGCGAAGGCGTGCAGTGCGACTTCGCCACCATGCTCTCGCCGGACATGTTCGGTGAGTTCGCCTTCCCCGAGCTCAACGACCAGTGCAAGTACATGGACTTCCCCCTCTACCACCATGACGGCGTGTGCCAACTGCGGCACCTCGATCACCTTGCCGCGTTGGAAGGGCTGAGCGGCATCCAGTGGAACCCGGAGACCACGGAGAAGGACCACGGGCAACGGCTCGACGCGTTCCGCGACATGCGCCGCCGCGGCATGTGCCTGCATTTTTCCTGCCAGGATGTGGATCAGGGGCTGATGCTCACCCGCGAACTCGGGCCGGACGGGCTGTTCCTGAAACTGCCCGTCGCGAAGACCACCGATGAGGCCGACGCCTGGATCGAGCAATTCGAAGAGGCGAGTCGCGTGCAACCGCCCCCCGCGCCCAAGCGGGCGGGCTGAACCCGCGGGCCGGCGGCCGGGGCTGTGGCAGCGCAGTCGGCTTACTCCGGTGATTGCTCGGTCAGCGAGCTCAACCCCGGTTTGAACACCACGTTGTTGTCGATCACGACGAGCTGTTCGTTCAGGAAGAACCGGACTGCCTTGCTCAGCACGTCGGCTTCGAGTTCGAGACCCTTGCGTCGCACTTCGTCGGCGTCGTCCTTGCCCACGTCGATGTGGAAGACGTCCTGGAGGATGATCGGCCCTTCGTCGAGGGCCTCGGTGACGAAGTGGGCGGTGCAGCCGCTCACGCGCACGCCCTGCTCCCACGCCTGCCGGTACGGCGCCGGGCCGGGGAAGTGCGGCAGCAATGACGGGTGGATGTTGATGATCCGGGCCTGAAACGACTCCACCACCTGCGGTTCGAGAATCTGCATGTAGCGGGCGAGCACGACGAGGTCGATCTGCCGCGCGAGCATCGTCTCCAGCAACCACTGCATATGGGCGGTCTTGTCGCTCGACTCTTTCCAGAGGAAATCGAGGTCGGCCTGCTCGGCGGTGCTGCGCAGCACTTCGTGGTTGCTCAGCACGCAGTCGATGGTCCCGCCGCGAAGCAGGCCGTCGTTCTGGTCCTGGATGAGCCGCTCGAGGCAGTGTGGTTCCTTGCTCACGAGCACGGCGATCTTTTTGTCCCGCCGCTCGGAGCGGAGGGTCACGCGGACCTGCATGTCGATCTGCTTGCCGAGATCGAGCAGACCGGTGATGAGCTCATCGAGAGAGACGGTCATGTCGGTGACGTCGACGAGCATGTCCATGACGAACATGCCGCGGACAACGTGCTGCTGGAGGTCTTCGATATTGATGCCGCGCTCGGCGAGGTAGGTGGCGAAGCGTGCGACGACGCCTTTCTGGTCCTGCCCGAGCACACTGACCACGGCGGTAACTCTGGCCATTGCTGCGAATTCCATGGGGTTAAGGTCGGTGACTCCCAGGCATTGTAATGCAATACCGAAAGCCGCGGGCGAACGCATGGGCTCGATGGGAGTCGCGCCCGCCAGGAAGCGGTCAGCCCACCGGCACGGGTCGGTTGTCTCATGAAGAACTCCGACCGCTTGCTCATGGTCGCGGCTCCTTCACATCTTTTACGTGCGATTGCCCTGAACGAAGCCCCGGATTCCCGCGCAGAAAGACAAGCGGCCTCTCGCGAGGCCGCTTGTCAGAGCTGGATGACCGCGTGTGCTTGACGGTCCATCTCGGTGGCGTGTGTCAGTCGGCGCTGCGGTGCGTTCGCCGCACGATCAGCAGGGCGCCGATCCCGAGCATGGTCAGCGAGGCCGGTTCGGGGATCGGTTGGGAACTCGCGGCCGGGTTGCCGCCGAGGTCCACGTGCCCGACCTGTCCGCCGATGCGGGTGTGCTGGCCGAGCCAGACGTTCGCGCCGCCGCCAATCGTCCCGTCTACGCTCACGCCGTTGTCGGTCTCGAGCCGCCCGCCGGCGAGTACGGCGAAATCGCCCGGGTCCAACTGAAAGGTGGCGGCCTTCGTGATGCCGCCGATGGACAGCCCGGTCCAGACAATGGCCGTCAAGCCGATCAGTTTACGCGGGTTCATCATGGGTGTGCCTCCATCTTGTGTCCGGTTCGCCCCGATGATCGCAGCCCCCTGCGCCGACGTCCGCGATCAAACGCATGCCGCACGCGTGTCATTCGCCATCAGATGTCGGATATAAGGATGGCGGACGCAAAGCCGGGACGCTAAAAGACAAACGTTGGTTTGCCCCATTTGCGGTTTGCAGCAATTGCAGGGACTCGCCGGATTGCAGCGTGGTGAACGTCCGCGCGACCGGGCGGAAGCACGCCCATAACAACGCGGCCCTGCCGCGGGTCATCGCGACAGGGCCGGGGTTCGATCGCGTGGACTCGCCGGTACGTTCAGCGGCGGCGACGGCGGCCGAAGACCAGGGCGAGACCCGAGGCGGCGACGACCAGCGACGCCGGCTCCGGAATCGGCTGGGTGTTCGTGGTCTGTTCGATCGACATCACCGCCTTCATCGATTCCGCGGTGTTCCGCAACCGCGACGGATGCGTGCTGCGGCTGAAGAAGTCGACCTGCAGGGCCAGCCCGTCGTTGCCGACCATGTCGCCCAGCCCGTTCAGGGTGAGCGTCTGTCCGTCACGGTTGCCGCTGGTGCTGAACGGGTACGGATCGGCGGGCGTCGAGCCCTGGCCGAGCGTCTCGATCAGCGGGGTGATCGCGTCGCCGGCTGCGTCGCGGACCCGGACCGCTTCGAAGAACCAGCTCGTGTCGCCTGCCCCGTCGAGGTCAAGGTCATCAAAGGTGAACGCGACGTCCGCGGTGACCACCGGGGCCGACGGCCGCGGGGACGGGAAGTGCAGGAACATCGACAGGGCGGGATCGCCGCCGAAGCCGGTTCCGCGTCCGAGGTCGCTGGTGGTGCCGGCGGTCTTGCCCGATCCGACGTTCGTCACGCCGTACACCCCGGACTTGCTCGAGTTGACGGGGATGAAGAAGTCGACGTAGCCGGTGTCGCGGTGATAGCTCGCCGCGCCTTCGGTGAGCGGGTTGTCGGGCACGGCGGGATGGAGCGAATCCGCCGCGGTCACCGGTGATGCGAGCATATCCGCGGACACGGTGTCGGCGACGGCGAGGTGGCCATAACCGAGAACCGCCGCGGCAAGCGCGGCCAATGCAAAGGAAGCGCGAAGGTTGAACATGTCAGTCTCCTGTCAAGGTTCGGTCCGCCCCGATGATCGCAACTCCGTACGCCGACGTCCGCGATCACCTGCGTGCCGAACGGGTATTCCGGTCGCGATGAGGTGTCGGATATAACCCGCCCGGACGCAAAGCGGGGATGCGCATACGCAGGCAGAAAAACTGCGGCGGGTCGATCTGTAGCGGTCAGGCAGTTGTGGGGCGATTTTTCTGAGATCAGGATGCAAACGGCCGTCGGGGCGACGGTATGATGGCGGCGATGAAACCGATCATCGGCATCACGTGCGACGCGATGCGGGGGGCGGGGGATGCGGCGGAAGCCCAGCCGCGGTGCATGTCCCCGCGCGGGTATGCCCGCGCGGTCGCCGCGGCGGGAGGCGTGCCGATGCTCCTGCCCCACACCCCCGAGACGATCCCGGACGTGATGGAGCGCTGCGATGGGATCATCCTCACCGGCGGCGACGATCCGGACACCACCGCCTTCGGCGAACCGGTGCACCCGCGGGCCACGCTCATCGACCCGGATCGGCAGGCCTTCGAACTCGCCCTGCTCCAAGCCCTCGATGACCGCGATTCACCCGCCCTCGGAATCTGCCTCGGCATGCAGCTCATGGCCCTGCACCACGGCGGACGGTTGCACCAGCACCTGCCCGACGTGTTTCCGGCCGAGGTCGCGGATCGCCATCGCGAAGGCGATCACGAGGTGATCGCCGAGGTGGCCGACGATCCGCTGCTGCCCGAACGGGCAGTGGTGCACTCCCGCCACCACCAGGCCGTCGTCGACGCCGGCGCAATGCGGATCTGCGGCCGATCCGATGACGGTGTCATCGAGGCCGTCGATCTGCCCGACCGTCGGTTCTACCTCGGCGTGCAGTGGCATCCGGAGCGCACGGCGGCGCCCGGACCGGGCATGGGGTTGATGCGGCGCCTCATCGACGCAGCGCGGCAACAGTAGTGAGCCCGGTTGCCGAAACCAGTAAAAAAGGCGACCAGATTGAGAAGTCTGGTCGCCCGGAGGGAGAAAGAGAGACGCCAAATTAATACCCGGAAACCCCCGGCCCGGTTCGTGCGGACGGCTAGTTTAACAGCGCTTCGGCCGTGCGCACCGCATCGGGCAATTCGCTATTTATTTCATCGACCAGCCCGGCGGTCAACTTGAGTTCCTCACAGACGCCGGGCTGAAAATCCGCTTCTCCGACGGTTCCGGAATAGCCCATCCCACTGCGGGCGGCGAGGATATCGGCCACGTGGACGAGGGCGGTCATGGTTCGATTATTGGCCTCAAGCTCCATCGGGCAATGATGAAAGCCGGTGACGAAGGCGAAGCTGTTGGGGAATTTCCATTTTTCGCACAGCGCCCGGCCGAAGTCTTCGTGGGTCGCGCCGATGACCTTTTGCTCGGCCTCGATGAAGGTCGCCTCCCCGCCGCTCACTAAGTCAAGCACCTCCAGCAACTTGGGCCGCATGGTCTGCATCTCGACCATCACGCCGATGTCGTGGATCAGTCCGCCGAGGAACGCCTCGTCGGGCAGGTTCAGCTTGACCTTGGAGGCGAGCACCCGGGTGGCGGCGGCCACGGTGATCGAGTGCGTCCACAGGTCGCGGGCGCTGAAGGTCGGGGTGAGCCGGCCGCCGCGGAACAGCTTGGCCAGACTCGCCGCGATGGCGATGTTTTTCACCGCGTTCAGCCCCAGCAGCACGATCGCCCGATTGATCGAGCCGATCTGCCCCGGCAGCCCGTAAAAAGCGCTGTTGACGACCTTCAGCACCCGGGCGCATAACGCCGGATCGTTCGCGATCACTTCATGCAGATCGTGGGCGGTGGCGTCCGGGTCCTCCACCAGCTCGATGATCCTCAACGTGATCTCGGGCAAGGTGGCGATGTGGGCGACCTCCTGGATCGCCGACTCGATCACCTTGTCTCGATCAGCGGTCTGGCTCGTCCCAAGCTCCGTGGATGTGGTAGTCTGGCTCATCGACGACTCCGCGCGTAGTTCCCTCAAGCGTCACCACCAGCATCGGCGCAATTCACGGCCGGGTTTAGCATCGCGCCCGTTTGCCGCGACCCGAAGTCCGCAGAGGGCAGCGCCGCGGCGGAGGGGGCGCAACCCTTCCGGGCATCGGGCCCCTCGGTTTGCCCCGGCGACCTCAACGCTCCCCGGCGTCCTGGCGGTGAATTCGTCCGCGCGCGATGTCGCGCACCCGGCCGGTCCGGGTCTGACGCTCCGGTGCGGCCCGCTGAGCATCGAATTGTCCGCCCGCGCGGTTCGTGTTAGCTTCGCCCGTCATGCCGACCCACCAGCCGATCCTGCTCGCGAGCAGTAACGCCCACAAGCTCGCCGAGGTGCGGGCCGCTCTCGCCGAACTCGACCTCGAAGTCGAAGGGCTTGACGCTGTGTCCCACGACATCGATCCGCCTGCCGAAGACCAGCCGGACTTTGAAGGCAACGCGGTGCTCAAGGCCCGCTACTACGCGGGGCGCACCGGCCGGCTCACCCTCGCCGACGACAGCGGGCTCGAAGTCGACGCCCTCGACGGTCGGCCGGGCGTGCACAGCGCCCGCTACGCCGGTGTGATCGGCGATCGCGCCACCGTTGACGCGGCGAACAACGAGAAGCTCCTGCGGGAACTCGCCGGCGTCCCGGACGACCGGCGGACCGCCCGTTTTGTCTGCGTCATGGCCCTGTGCGATGCCGAGCACACGCGGCTCGTCGTGCGCGGCACGGTCGATGGCCGCATCCTCCACGCCCCGCGCGGGGAAGGCGGGTTCGGCTACGATCCGCTGTTCTACATCCCCGAGCTGGGCAAGGCCGCGGCCGAACTGACGCGAGAGCAGAAGAACGCCGTCAGCCACCGCGGCAACGCGGTGCGGAAGCTCGTCGCGGCGCTGAGGTCGGGCCCATCGAACAGATGACCGCGTCACGCCGCCGCCCAGGATCGCCCGATCCCCCCCGCTCTGGCCGGTTTCGCTTTCACGCCCTACAATCGACCCACCATGAGCGAGGACCTGCTGAACGCAACCGTGATCGAACGCGAAGACGTCAACGACGAGCTGTCCATTGTGCGCATTCGGCCGGACGGCTGGGAGATCGAGCCGTACAAGCCCGGCCAGTTCACCACCCTCGGCTTGCCGCGGCAGGAAGACCCGAACGAGCAGCCCAAGCCGGACAGTCCACGGGCGCGTCGCGGGCGCGGTCCGCGCCTGATCCGCCGGGCGTATTCGCTCGCCTCCTCGCCGAACAACCTCGACTATCTCGAGTTCTACCTCGTCCTCGTGCAGGGCGGTAAGCTCACCCCCAAGCTGTGGGGCTCGGACCAGGGCGATCGCGTGTTCATGGACCCGCGAATCAAGGGGGAGTTCACCCTCGACCACGTGCCCCGGGGCAAGGACCTGATCATGGTCGGCACCGGAACCGGCCTCGCCCCGTACGTGTCGATGTACCGCACCTATCGCGGCACGGGCCTGTGGAACCGCCTGACCATGGTGCACGGCGTGCGGTATCTGCGGGACCTCGGCTACCGGGAAGAGCTCGAGCAGGCCGCGGCCGAGGATGATTCCTTCTTCTACCTGCCCACCGTCAGCCGGGCCGAAGACGACGCGGACGTGCCCGGTCTGCGGGGCCGGGTCAACGCCGCGATGGACCCGAAGACCTACGAGAAGATCACCGGCGGGAAGATCGACCCGGACCAGTGCCACGTGTTCCTCTGCGGCAATCCCGCGATGATCACCGAACAGCAGGAAACGCTGGAGTCGAAGGGATTCGTCACGGCGACCCGCAAGCAGCCGGGCAACATCCACTTCGAACGTTACTGGTAATGACCCACGCGCATGGCCCCGGCTCGACCAGGGCCGGTCTTCGGCGCAAGGCCTTAGCGGAGCAGCCTTGGCTGGGATTCCGTACGCCCGCGACGACGCGGGCCATGACCGGTGCCCGGGCTCCGTTGCCGTTGATAGAATGGAGGCGGTCGTTTCCTTTTCTCCGATCAGGGTGAATTCATGTTGAAGAGATTATTTTGGGTATTCGCGGCGGTTCTGGTGGTATCGCAGGTCGGTTGCGCGGAACGATTCGTTCGGCCGGCGACGGCCCCGGCGGACGTGCGCGGCGGGCCGGAGAATCGCGCGGTTACCGCGCTGAGCGAGGATTGCGAGTCCGTGCGGCTCGCCCTTGGCGCCGGCTGGGACCACGCCCTCGCCGCCCGGGCGTTCGATGACTACCTCGCTGACTGGACGGACGACCATCAGCGGAAGCAGGTCGAGCGGCTCATCGCCCGCGGGGTCGAACTCTACGAACTGCTCGACCCGATCGATCACGGTATCCAGAGCGTCCGCTTCGCCCGGGACACCCGGGATGCGGAAGACCTCGACCGCGAGATCGAGTTCTGGCGGAACGAACTCGCCCTGGCGGCCGGGGAGGTCAACGGGTACGTCGACGACGCACGGGGGTTGCGGCAGCGCCTGGCCGACCGCCTCCGGGGTGAAGCGGGGAAGCGAGGCATCCGGGCCGAGCGCATCGCCGGCAGGCCGTGGAACCACGAGCGGCGTGAGGCGTGGCGTGAGGCCGGGCCGAAGACCGGCGTCCGCCTGCCGCTGCGTCCCGATCCGGACTCGCAGGCCGCGTGGTGGAACGAGACGCTGTCGGTCGGGCCGATGTACATCGCCCAGAAGCTGAGGGCGGCGGGCGAGGATTTCTTCACCCCGGAAGTGCCCGTCGGGGCCTGGGGACACAACGCGGTGCGGCCGGGCGAGTATGACTGGGAAGGTTTCGATGATTATCTCGACGCCATGGCGGACCGCGATCTGCCGCTCCTGCTGGAGTTGCCCACGCTGCATGCGACGATGGGCCTGGACGCCCTGGCCGAGCAGGAACAGCGGTGGCTGAAGCGCAGCGCGTGGATCTGGGATCGCTACGCGCCGCCGCTGCCGGCGTCGCTCATCGGCGATGACGACGCCGCCCTGCAATCGCTGAACGACGACGGTGAGCAGGTTCCCTACGGCGGGGTGCAACTGTTCGATCCCGTGACCGCGCGGAGCTACGGCGACTATCTCCGCGATCTGGCGGGGCACCTGAAGGCGACCGGTCGCTACGACCTCATCGCCGCGATCCATCTCGAGCGCGGCGGGTGGGCGGTCCTGCCGGAGTCGGTCGACTACTCCGATCACACGCTGTGGCGCTGGCGGGAATTCATGAAGGGGCGGTGGCGGACCATCGACGCCCTCAACGAAGCCGCGCACACGGATTACCCGTCGTTCGGCAAGCTGCCGCTGCCGAAGCGCACCCTCGACCCGCGCGTGGCCGAGGACTGGGCGCAATTTCTCGAGGAGTCGAACCGGCACGACGGGCGCCGCTGGCGGAGGTGGATCGTTCGCAAGTACGGCTCGGAGCAGGCGGTCCGCGATAAGTACGGTGACGATTACTTCGACGGTTACGGCGGGCGACAACCCCTGGTTTACCCCCCCGTGATCGGCATCGCTTACCTCCCCCTCCCCCCCGAGGAGAACGGGAGAGGGGCGGGTGGGGGAAGAGGGGAG
>CAYFQS010000016.1:0-16157 GCA_964345245.1 uncultured Planctomycetaceae bacterium
GTGGGCATTTTCAGCAGCCGCGATCAGCACCTGGTCTGTTTTGCCCAGGAAGTGGAAGATGGAAGCCGCCCCGGACGAAGCTACTCTGGCCCGCTCAATGACATCTGGCTCTCGGCGATGGCACTTCATACGCCGGCAAGCTATGTCACCGAAGAGGACCTGTTCTCCGGCGCGGCCGATGAACACCAGGTGCTGATCACGGCCGGATTGACCTATGCGCGCCCGGAAACGGTGAACGCGCTCGAAGCGTTTATCGCTGATGGCGGGGCGGTGATCCTCGATGCCGATTCGACCGTGGAGATCGAGGGGGCCCACCAGCTCACCTTCGCGTTCAAGGATTGGTTCAGCCGCGCCCGGCGCAGCCATAAGCTCTATCAGAATTACAGCGATCGACGGCGATTCGACGAATACGTTATGCCCCATCTGCCCGAACTGCGCGAAGCACTGGCGCCTTATGTGCAGCCGGTGGCCGAATGCGATAACCCCATGTTCATGGTGACCGAGCAGGGCGCCGACGCCGGGCGCTATATCTGGGCGGTCAACATGGCCCAGGAGGACCGGATGGATCAGACCGGTGAGCGATGGCATATGGTGGATGCATCGGCCAATTTCACCCTGCCCGATGGGGACTATGCCGCTTACGATGTGTTCGAGCAGAAGAAGGTCAAGACGCGAAGCATGAAGCTCGACCTGGCCAAAGGTGATGCAGCCCTGTTTGCCCTGCTGCCACGCTCGATTGAACAGATTGACCTGGCGGCATCCCAATGGCGGAGAAAGCCGGCCTTGCAACTGAGCGTGGAAACACGCGGCGGCGAAGGCGAGGCCATTGACGCGGTGATCCCCCTGCAGGTGCGAATCATCCAACCCGACGGAGCCGTCTTCCGCGAGCTTTCCCGGGCGACCCGGCATGGCCGTTTCTCCGAAGCGTTCCCGGTGGGAAGCGTGACGATGCCCGGTGAATGGACCCTTGAGGTCACTGAACTGCTCAGCGGCCTGTCAGCGAACACGAAGGTTCTGGTAACGCCCGACCGTCGCCAGATTGCGGCCTCGACCCGGGCCGAGGTCATTGACCCGGATCGCATTGCCGATGCCTTCCGTGCTGATAGCTCACGGCCTGAGGGGGAGCAGATGCTCGTGCTTTACGGTGATGGTGATGAAGATTCCCGGGCGGCGGCGGATGATCTGGTTGATATGCTGCACCAAAGAGATATTAAGGCCTCTGTCGGTGAGGCAGGGGACTTTCTCATCGAACGCCCCTCAACCCGGCACACCTGTCATCTGAATCCCCGCAGTGCAGGTTATCCGCTGGATATCAACAAACAGACGGTGATCCTGGGCAATCCTGATACGAATCCGCTCATCGACCGGCTGATCAATCAGTATCTCATCCGTCCGCGTCCCCTCGGGCCGCTCGCACCGGGCGAGGGCCGCGCGCTGGTCTATTGGGCCCACGGACTGTTCGGGCTCCACAACGACATCGTCGTCATTCTGGCCGACGATTCCGAGGGGCTCACCCACGGTGTCAACGCGATCAAAGCGCTGGTCCGGGGCGAAAAACCGGCAACCCTTCCAGTGGAGACGGAGCAGTAAATGGAGATATCAGCAGGTGTAAAACTCGTAGCTTTGGGAATGAGTATGCTCTGTTGCGTAGCAGCAACCGCCCCCCTCGCCGCCGAAGAGGGCGAAACTTTAAGGATCCGAAAAGGCAACGCAGCGATCGTCATTCCCGATCCGCCGATCAATGCATTGGACGGATATCGTTACCAGAAGAACCTCACCCAGCGGCATGCGGCGGAAACGCTGCAAATGCTCGTCGAAAAAGCAACGGGGTTCCAGATTCCCGTGGTCCGTGCTGATGCGCATGATGACAAAGAAATCCGGGTATTCGTCGGATACGGTCCCCACCTGAAGGATTGGATCGATCCGCCCGAAGAGCCCGAAGGAATAAAAATATTCACGGATCAATCGGACGTGTTTTTGATCGGGGAAATCGCGCCGGCCGGAACCAATAACTGGCCCGTGGAGGTCGACCGGGGGGTTATGCACGCCGTGGAAACCTTTGCCGAACGGGTTATGGGATACCGGTTTGTGTTCTCCACCCCGGAAGATCCGGACATGTTCGAACTTGGTACGGTTATACCGGATCGGGGCGTTATCGAGGTAGATTTGGAGTTGCATATCACCGATGCCCCGGCCTTCGCGCTTCGGGATCCTCACGGCCTGCCACGGGGGCATATTGGACTGAGGACGGGGGGAAGCCGGGCCTTTTTCTGCAATCATTCCTATCCTCTCCATCAGTGGCGACGGCACTATGCTGAAGAACATCCCGAGTTGTTCCGGATGAAGGAAGATGGCACGAGAGATTTTAATCACCTGGATTATGCCGAGCCGACCGTGCTGGACAAGAGGCTGGAACACCTTGAAGAATATATTGAAACCGGAAGTAGCTATGGTATAGGCGGACGCAGACCGACCTCACTTTATATACCCGAGGAACCGACCGACAATCACCCCGCCAGCTACAGCGAAGCGGCTCAGGAATTGATCGATCCCGACGCGGGCTGGGGACGGCAGTCGAGGCTGTGGTTCAATTACGTGCGCCGGCTCGCCGATGAAGCGGCGAAAAGATGGCCGCAAATGCGCATCTCCACCCTCGCCTACCAGTGGCATTATTATCCGCCCGATTTCGACATGCCCGATAATGTCGACGTGATGCTCTGTCTCATGCGTTCCTCCACGCAGAACAAACAGCCCGAGGTCTTTCAACATAACTTGGATACCGTGAAGGAATGGCTCACCCGTCTGGACAACGATCCGGACCGACTGTTTCTGTGGGAATACTGGTGCTGGCCCGGCATCCATATAACACCTCCGACCATTGCTCCCCATGCCATGCAAAAATGGTTGCAGACCGTGGAGCCTCATGTGTCCGGTGTGTTTATCAATGGAGGCGGACATCCCCTCCAGTTCCAATACCTGATGTACCGCCTGTGGCTCAGAATGCTGTGGGATCCGAATCTGGACGTTAATGCTGAAATCAAAGACGTATGTCACAACTTTTATGGGCCTGCCGGGGAGGCTATGAATGCCTTTTACCGGCACCTGATTGACCGATACGAGCAGGAATGGGACAATGCTCAACTGATTTACGGCATGTACTATGCCACGCCTGAACTGTATTACGGCAGAAGCTATCAGGCCGATCATATAAGGCGTCTGGCCTCTCTGCTGGAGGAAGCCCGTAAAGAAGCCGGACTTCCCGCACGGATCGAGACGGAGGCGCGGCACGGCACGGCCGTCTACCTCCTGAACCCGCTCGATGAGGACTCTCCGGTGACAATGCGGATACAGGCCATGGACAGCGAAGTGGTTCAACCTGCAGCGGCTTGGGAGACCGGAAGTTTTGCCTACTCCGGGCGGATCGAGCAGGGGCAGCAACTGGAAATTACTGCAGGAGGCGAGGCTTATCTCGTGGATTCCAGCGGAGAACGGCGAACGGTTACTTCGGAAATGCAAGGCGCCGCCCCGCTGCTGGCCCCGGAGCTGCCACAGGTGGTCAACTTTTTCGTGGGCAACAAGGAAGACACCAAATCCTTCCACGTCGAAATCCTGTATGCGGGAGAAGGAGTAAAGGACGGCGATCCGGAAGTGGCTGAAGATAGCATTTTTGCCCGCCGTATCGAGTGGGTTCGAGAGCCCTACCTGGTGTTTCATCCCGATTCTTCGCCCAATACGGGTTTTTTTGCCGAAGCCCATATGGCTCATAAGCATCTTGAAGAGGTCCCTTCCTATAGCGCTCCCGAAGTGGAGGCGCTGCCTCAGAGCATTCAGGACCCGGGCTGGCAACAAACTCCCGAAACATTCCTGGTGCGGGGCAGTGAGGAGGACAACAGACCTTTTAACAACTTTGGTTTTCCGGCCGACCGGACGACAAGTTTGCGCTTCGCTTATACGCGGGAGGCCCTGGCGGTCCTCGTGGAAGCTGAGGGGGCGCCAGAGGAGGAGGAAACCGTTTCCCTGAGATTGCACGGAGAGACTGTGGAGTTTTCCGTGGAAGAGGGGCAGGAGCAGGAATCCACGATTTTAAAACAACTTGAGATCAGGGATGATGGGTGGACGGCTCTGCTGAATGTGGACTGGGAGACGCTTGGGTTGTCGGAGGAGGAGGGTCCCGTTTCTCGGGGCAATGGCCGCCCCCGAATGCTCCATAAAATGAACGCCCAGATTCAGCGCTCCAGAGGCGATGACAGCTATATATGGTCGCCGCCTCTAGGCTCCCCCTGGGGGCATGACCAACAGGGACCCGGCCAATTGGTGTTTATTTCAATGTGAGATTGTTCATTCATGGTTCGGTTTCATGTTTGCAGACAACCGGAAAACAGGAAGAACGTCATGACAAGTGGAAACAGCGGTAAGCGTACTGCTAGTGACAATATCGGACAGAAGGTTGTATTTAGTGCTGTTGTCACCGTCCTTCTGGCCGGGATGACGCTCTGGTTCTTCCATGGGCCGGAGCAGGTTCAAGCGGAAACGGAGAAATCAAGATTCGCACGGCGTGCGTCCGAGCGGGCGGATGTGGCTCGAGCAGATGTCAGGGTGAACGATGTTTCTTCTTCCGACGCGTTGCATGCGCCCCGTTTCTCGCTCGATGACGTGCCGGCGCCGGGCGTGCCCGGGGCGGAAGAACTCCCCGCGCCGGCGACGTGGCCGGCCCTGCGCCACGACCGACGACTACGGATGCTGGTGATCGCAAGCTTCAATAGTGCTGTGGCAAGCTATCAACGGATCGCGCGGCGCTGCAACGCGGATGTGGATTTCCGATTCTATCCGCGGACGGGACTCTCCGGAGGGACCGGCCCGAGCTGGCAGATCATGGCTCACACCAACGATCAATGGATCGAGGGCAAGAAGAAGCCTTCGCCCGAGGAGGTCACCGACCGCCTTCTCCAGCAGATACGTGAGGCCCTGGCGGCGGCGCCGGACCGCTACGACGTGGTATTCGTGTCGGAGGTCTCGGAGATCATCAACGATCAGCTCCTGGCCTACATGCGCGGGGGCGGCGTCGTGGTTGTGACCGGCAAGACCTATCCCCAAGAGGGCAGTGAGCTTGAATCGCTGTGGCCGGCCGCGCCCCATCCCAAGAAACGGTCCTGGCACCATGACGGCTCTGAGCGGGCCGAGGCCCCTCACCTGATGGGGCTGCCCCTGCAGCGACTGAGTGCCCACCAGTACATGCACCACGCGCAGGTCGCCGATGGGGCGGACGCCCTGGCCACGGGCGCAAGCGGCGCGGCGTTCCTGCAGCGCGTCGGCGACGGCACGCTGCTGTTCGTGCCCACCGGCCCGATCAGCCGCCATCCCGGCGCGGCGGCTAACTCCCTGCGCCGATACGATCACGACGAGATCTGGCTGCGCTACTGGGACCAGTTGCTCCATGGCGTGGCGGGCGGCGCCTCCGCGCTGCCGGCCCTGGCGGATATCACTCACGGACCTGACGAGGCGCCGGCCGGGCAGGATTACCCGCTCCAGGGCATGCTGCACAATCGCACGGACCACGCGCAGACTCTCATGGTGAGCGCGCACGTGGTCGCGCCGTCCGGCGAGGTGGTCTATCAGGGCGAGCCGGAAAAGGTGGACCTGGCCGCGGGCGAGGAACGTGCCTGGGAGTCGACCGTGCCGGTGGGCGCTTTTTGGCCGGACGGCCTGCATGCCGCCTACCTCACGGTGGGCGATCCGGAGGCCGAGAAGCGGATTCACCAGGCGATGCGGTACATCCCGGTCACGGGGAACGTGGAGCTCGAACTGACCGCGGACAGCGAAGGGTACAAGATCGGCGAACAGGCCACCTTCACGCTCGAGGCCTCCTCGGCGGATGCGTGGGAGGGCGAGATCAACTTCGGCGTGTACGACTTCCGCGGCCGGCTGCTGGCGACCCAGACCCAGCCGGCCACGCTGGACGCGGAGCCCACGACGCTGACCTTCACCTGGCCGTTTGCGGATCATGGGGTCCGGGTGGACACGGTCTGGGCGGTGGCGTCGGCGGTCAGAGATGGCGAAAGCTGGGCCCGGGCCGAGAGCAAGGTCTACAAGCACGAGCGCTGGGACATGCGTAACGAGTATCAATGGTCGACCTGGCCCCGATTCGCAGGCAAAGCGACATCGGTCGTGCCGCATGCGATGCAACTGATGGCGCACGCGGGGCTCAACTCGCTCGGCTACGCGGCCGGCGGCAAGGAACTCTACTATCCGGCCGAACGCTGGAGCTGGCGAAAATACGGCGAAGGGGTCGGCAGCAACACGTGGAAACCCGTGATCGAAAGCGTCACCGATGAGGAGATATTGGCCGCACAGCGCGAAAGCAGAAAGACGCTGACGTGGCTGGAGAGCGGGACGGCGGTGCTGGCCAGCGTCGGCGAGGAGGCGGGGTTCAAAAGCGGCTGGGGCCGGACCTACTACTGGGACGAACCCGTGGCGCCCGAGAAGGCATGTCAGGCCTTCCAGCGATTCCTCCAGGAGAAGTATCCCGACCTCGACACGCTCAATGCCGCATGGAAGACCAACTACGAGGCGTGGGAAGAGGTCAAGCTGACCAAAGAGTTCTCGGGCAAAAAGCCGAGTCTGGACGCGGACGGCTGGGCCGCCCCGACGGAATCGCCCCTCGGCGAGGATGTGGAGCGGGTCAGCATGATGCCATATCTGGACACCCGGGAATTCTACGGCTGGTACTACGAGAAAGTGATCGACGCGGCCCTGAAGATCCTCCGCGAGGAGATCAACCCCGTGCCGCTGACCATGGCTTCGGCGCCGTTCGGGAAAACCTTCGACCCGCCCAACCTGGACGTGCGTTTGGCCGGCAGCAGCAACTTCCGGGAGTCCCAGCACTGGACTTTGGCGGCCAACGCGCCCGAGCCCGGTTTCGCTCTGGTCTGGGGCCACTACGACTGGCCCGTAGCCGCGGAAAATGTGCACTGGGGCCATGTGATCAAACGCAGCGGGCACAACGACTATTGGGTCGACGTGCCGCTCACGTTCAACGCGGACATGACCCACACGCGCGCGTCGTTCGCGATCCGCCGCTGGCGTCACAACACGGCCCATGCCGAGCGGCTGCTGCTGGACGCCAGGCCCACCCGGTCCGAGGTCGCGGTGCTCAAGTCGTCCAATACGAACACGCAGTGGATGAAGCGGTTTGCCGGGCGCATGTACAATTCCATCAGAATCGCGCTCAACCAGGGCGGGTTCGGGTTTGCGGACGTCGACTGGGATGATCTGGCCAAGTACAAGATCATCTTCGCCCCGTTCAGCAGCGCGCTGTCGCAAGAGCAGGCGCGGGCCCTCAACCGCTACGTGGAAGGCGGCGGCACGCTGGTCTTCGGCCAGCGGTTCGCCACGCATAACCAGCATCGCGTTGCGCTTGAGACATCGCCCGGCCACGGCCTCGCGGAGCAATGGGGGCTGACCGTCACCGAAAAGAACGAGCGGATCCCCCGGACGGACCGGGCCGATCGGAAGAAGGTGACCGCGAATCTGGATGCGCTCGGCCCCGATTTCGCCGGCTTGAAGCTCGAGAGTCCCGGGCCTCTGAACGAAAAGGTCCAGGCCGACGGATGGACGCGGCTGGCTCAGTACTCCGACGATGTCCCGGCCCTGCTTACCCGCAAGCTCGACCAGGGGACCCTCGTGTACCTCAACGCGGGATACTGGACTCACAAGTACATCCAGTGGGTCACGGATACCGGCCCGCGGCGTCAGGCGTTCTACCGCCTGATCGAGCACCTTGGCACGCAGGCGGGGGCGCGCCGCGCGTTCCGCATCGACGGGAATTTTTCCGAGACGCTCCACATGGCGGCGATGGACTGGACCGACCCGAGCGGCGAGATCGGATACGCCGTTGTGCGTACGAACGGACAGACCGTATGGACGAGCGGCAAGCTCTTCTGGCTGGGCCCGCAGACCGCGTGCTATGACGTGTATGGCGGCGACCCGAAGCGCCCCGCACCGGTCTATGGCAAGGAGGTGGACCTGCACCTGCGGCCCGGCGCGGGGCGGCTTCTGGCCTTTACCGACAGACCGATCGCGGACGTGAAGGTTCGGGCGCCAGCGCAAGGGCTGACTCCGGGCGAGCCACTGCGAGTGGAGGTCGAGATGCTCGACGCGGAGGGCAAGCCCGTGCCCGGTGCTTTCCCGCTGGATGTGCGCGTTCGCAGCGGTGAGCGGGAGATTCCGGGGCTGCGCCGGGACCTGTCGCTGGAGAGCGGAGAGGCCCTGACATTGGCGACCGCGCTGGACGACCCGGCCGGCCGATGGACGGTTTCGGTGCGCGAAGGCATCAGCCGGCGCGTGGGAACCACCACGATCGACGTGGCCGCACCACCCGAGTCCGAAACTTCGCCGGGTCTGCGGGCCTGGGGGCAGCCGTCCGAACTGTGGGAGGCCGAACGCATGCCGACCCAGGAGTTCGTGGCCAAACTCGAGCAACTGGCAACTGTGTATCATCGCGAGCCGGGCGATGAGACCTGGATGATCAAGCAGTGGCTGGGCGCGTACTACAGCTATTTCAGCGACACGCGCCATGCCCTTCTGCGTGATCTGTGGCGCGTAGACTGGCGGGAGTATGCGGAGGCGTTGCGCAGCGCCGTGGAAGGCGGCGCCGATCTCATTCTCGTGGGCGAGGATCTCGGGCTTGACCCGGCCACCGGTCTGCCCGTCTCTCCGTACCAGGAGGCCACGCAGCTCGCCGCGGTGGCCGAGGCCATGAAGGGCGCGACCTGGTCCGGCCTCTCTGGCGACGGCGAGGTCATCCACGCCAAACTCGGCCGAGGAAGCCTGGTGCTCAGCCGCCTCACGCCCGACGGTGCCAGCTCCTCGTGGAGCTATGCACGCTTCTGGCTGAAGCACCTGCAACAGATGCTCGCGGCAGCCCCCGCCCATCCGGAGGTTCCCGCGCCGAATGCGCAAGACCTGCGGCGCTGGCTGAGCGGCGAGGCAGCACTCGTCAAGGGCCCGCGCACCGTGGTCTGGCAAGGCGGCTGGGAAGACGAAGTGGGCAGGCGGCCCGTATGGAAGGACGCCTGGAAGCAATCCTTCGACCCCGGGAAGCAGACCACGGGCCCGGTTTTCGTCCTCCGCCTGCCGCCCACGGGCGACGTAGAGCAAGCGACAGTTGATCTGGCCGTCAAGAACGACGCACCGGTGATGATCGACATCGGCGCGAGCGCGAGTGTGGACGGCAACGCCGACGATGCGGGGGCCATGCCGTGGGCGCAGGCGATCAACGACCACCTGGCGTGGCGCGAACGCGAGTGCGGGGGCGTCGAGCGCGACCTGAACGGCTGGCGCCTCGTCCCGATCCGCTTCCGATCCGACGCGCCGTTCAACGTCCGGATGAATTCCGTAAAACTCACGATCCAATAGCGTGAGTTTCCCCGTCGGGGCGGACGCGGGGGACAATTGGTGATGCGGCCTGGTGCCGGTGTTCGTAGGCCGCGGGACTTACGTGATCCAGCGTCAAGTGCGGACCCTGGCGCTTGCGGAACACTTCGATGTAATCGAAAAAACAAGCGGCGTGTTTTGTCCGCTGGTGTTGGCCGCGGAGCCGTACCGAACTCGCGGCATTATCACTCCGGCGCGACTTCGCTTCAGCGCGGCGCGAACCGGGAACGCACGCCCGGACCATCGCCGCACCGAACGTGACCCGTGCCGCGATCGCGCAGGCCATATCCCGGCTGGTCAGACCAAAGGCCATGTCGTTTCTCCCGATCCCGAGTTTGCGGGCTCCCCTCGTCCGCCATCACCGGCATGACAGGCACGCTGGTCTCACAGCGTTCGCAGGTGCCATCCGCCGTCGACGTTGATCACTTCGCCGGTGGAGAACGGCAGCGCCCCGTCGCTGACCGCAACGACCGCTCGCCCCACGTCTTCCGGCTGTCCCCAGCGGCGGATCGGGGTGATGCCTTCCTCCAGGATCAGCTTGTCGTACTTGGCCTTGACGGGACCGGTCATGTCGGTGGCGATGATGCCGGGGCGGATTTCGTAGACGTTAATCCCGTGGCCGGCCAGCCGCGCCGCCCACAGGCCGGTGCTCATCGAGATCGCCGCCTTGGTGATGCAGTAGTCCCCGCGGTTGACCGAGGCGGTATAGGCGCTGATGGACGAGACGTTCACGATCGCCCGGGGCGGGGCGCCGTCGACCGGTTCGGTCTCCAGCATGTGTTGGGCCGCGAGTTGCGTCAGGAAGTACGGCCCGCGCAGGTTGATCCGCACCAACCGGTCGAAGCTTTCCTCGCTGGCGTCGAGGATGTCGGCCCGCTCACTCGGGGCGACGCCGGCGTTATTGACCAGCACGTCGATGCGGCCGAACCGCTCGACCGCCGCCTCGACGAGCCGCCGGCGATCGTCGGTCTCCGAGACGTCGGCCTGAACGATCATCGCCTCGCCGCCCGCCCGCTCGACGAGCGTCTTCGCCTCTTCCGCGGCGTCGGCGTTGCGGTTGTAGTTAATCACGATGCGATAGCCGCGCTCGCCCAGGGCGAGCGCGATCCCCCGGCCGATCCCCCGGCTCGCTCCGGTGACGATGGCCGTGCGTTGGGTCATGATGCCTCCTCGGACTCACGGAATCCGCCCTGAGGACAGGGCGGCTCGGACTGCGCTATTTGCCGTAGACTTCTTCAGGATCAAAGACGCGGTCTTTGACGAAGTTCAGCTTCTCACCGTGATCGTCGAAAGCGCGATAGAAGCAGGTCTGGTACCCGACGTGGCAGGCCGGCCCGCCGGGCTTGACACGAACGAGCACGGTGTCCTGGTCGCAGTCGACGCGGACTTCCCGCACCTGCTGCACGTGGCCGGAGCTCTCGCCCTTGACCCACATCTTGCCGCGCGACCGGGAGTAGAACGTGGCCTTGCCCGTCTCGATCGTGTTGCGCAGGGCGGCGTCATTCATCCACGCCATCATGAGCACCTCGCCGCTGTCCACGTCCTGCACGATCGCGGGCACGAGCCCCTGATCGTTGAACTTCACCGTCGGCTGGTCGCCGACCTCCAATGCCTTCTCTGCCATGGCGGCACCTTCCTGTTTTCCGGGTCTCGTGTGAACCGCGAAGTGTAGCAGCCCGGTTGCGGCATCGCCAAGACGGATTGAAGGGCAGCGGAGGTCCGGAACCCGCACTCGCTGAAGCGAGGCGGGCCGGTGGGGCTGTTTCCCGCACTCGCTGAAGCGAGGCGGGCCGAAGAGGACCGTCGCCCGGCGATCATCACTCGGATTTGGGCACTTCCAGGCCCAACCGCTGCATCACCTTCTGCAGGTCGCTCCACACGCGACTCCGGTTCTCCCGGGTGTAGCTGCGGAGCAGGTAGGCCGGGTGGAACGTCGGCATCACGTCGATGCCCTGGAACTTCCGCCAACTGCCCCGGACGCGGGTGATGGCGAGGCGTGGATCGTCGAGCAGCAGCTTCGCCGCCGTCGCCCCGAGGGTCATGATGACGCGCGGTTCGATGATTTCGATCTGCCGCCGCAGGTACGGCATGCACAGCGCGGCCTCGTCGGGCGTCGGCGCCCGATTGCCCGGCGGGCGACACTTGACGATGTTGGCGATGTATACGTCGCCACGGGTCAGGCCCATCGCGGCGATCTGCTTGTCGAGCAGTTGCCCCGCCCGGCCGACGAAGGGCTCGCCCTGCCGATCCTCGTCCGCTCCCGGTCCCTCGCCGACGAACATCAGGTCCGCATCGGGGTTGCCCACGCCGAACACGATGTGGGTGCGTCCCTCGCAGAGCCCGCACTTGACACAGCCCTGAACCTGGGACTCATCGAACTCGGCAAGCAGGCGGCCCTTCTCATCCGAGTTCAACCCCGACGCCTGTCGCTCGCCGGCGTCCCACAGGGCGTCTTCGCTCGATCCAGGCGGGCGGGCGGGCAGATCCTCCTGCCGGTAGCCGACCTGGTGATCGGTCGCGCTTTCTGACGCCTCGGCCAACTCGACGCGGTGCACGGGCGTCTGGTCAACGCCGAGCAGTTCGTCGATGGCCAGCAGTTGCCGAATCTTCCGGGTGGTTCGTGGATCGGTCATGGGTCAGGCCTGTTCGCTGAGGGCGTGGTGATCAGCCGGAAGCATTGATTCGAAACGGTACTGCCCAGCGTCGACGTCGAAGGTAACGCGCCGCCCGCCGGGTTGCACGTTGCTCACGCCGTCACGCTTCGTCAGGGCCTCGCCGCCTTCGGTCACATCGCCGGCCGCGGGCACGGTGACCGCGGCGGTAGTGTTGGCGGGGACAGTGATCTCCAGCGTGAATCGATCGCCGTCAAGCCGCCAGGCGCTGCTCGCCGGACCGTAGGGCGAATCGAGCGACGCCGAGGCGTGCGTGAGCCCGCCCCCGGGTTCGGGCGCGATCACCAGGCGCTTGAAGCCGACGTCGTCGGTATCAGTATCGAGCCCGGCGACGGTGGCGTAGAGCCACTCGCCGATGGCGCCGTAGGCGTAGTGGTTGAAGGAGTTCATGCCCACGTGGCCGAAGCCGCGATCCTTCGTGTAGCTGTTCCAGCGCTCCCACATGGTGGTCGCGCCCTGCAGGACGGAGTAGAGCCAGCCGGGATAATCGTGTCGCATGAACACGCGATAGGCCAGGTCGGTGCGGCCCATCCGCGACAGCACCGGGGCGATCATGACCGCGCCAACGAACCCGGTCGACAGCCGCCAGCCGCGTTCGGCGAATCGCCCGACGAGCCGCTCCAACGCGGCCGCACGCTTCTCTTCAGGCACGAGGTCGAACCCGAGCGCGAGCAGATACCCGGTCTGCGTGTGACCGACGACCATCGTGTCCGGCGTGATGAATTCGCGCTGGAACGCATCGACCACCGCGGCGTGGTGCCGCTCGTATCGGGCGACATCCTCATCCCGGCCGAGCACGCGGGCGGCGGCGGCCATGATCTCCACCGCCCGGGCGTAGTACGCCGTGCCGATCAGCGTCTTCGGCGTCGGGCCTTTATCCGGAGCCGTGTCCGGGGCGTCGATCGCGAGCCAGTCGCCGTAACCGTGCCAGCCCTCGTAGCCGTCGTAGCAGCGGATGTAACCGCGACTCGTCTGCTTGAGGTAATCCACGAACCTTGCCATCGAGTCATAGTGCCGCTCGAGGATTCGCGTGTCGCCGAAGCACTGGTACATGGTCCACGGACAGATGACGTGGGCCTCGGCCCAGGCCGGCCCGCCGTCGTTGTTGGTGTAACCGACGTTCGGGGCCACCTGCGGAATGCGGCCGTCGTCGCCCTGGCTGTCTTCGAGGTCCGCGGCCCACTTGGCGAAGAAGCCGGCCACGTCCATGTTGAAGCATGCGGTGCGCACGAAAACCTGCGCGTCGCCGGTCCAGCCCAGCCGCTCATCCCGTTGCGGGCAATCGGTCGGCACCTCGAGGAAGTTGCCGCGCTGGCCCCACTGGATATTGCGCTGGAGCCGGTTGACCAGGTCATCCGAACATTCGAACGACCCCGTCTCCGGCGTGTCGGACTGGAGCACGATGCCGGTCAACGTCCCGGCGTCCGGCTCGTCCTCCATCCCCGTCAGCTCCACGTAGCGGAAGCCGTGGAAGGTGAACCGCGGCTGGTAGACTTCCTCGCCATCGCCCTTGAGCGTGTAGTAATCGGTCGCCCGAGCCCCGCGGAGGTTCGCGGTGTAGAGCTGACCGTTGTCATCGAGCATCTCGGCGTAGCGGAGTCGAATCGTCCGCCCGGCCGGCCCCTTCACCTTCAGCCGAATCACGCCGACCATGTTCTGCCCGAGATCAACGATGTACGCCGCCCCGGCGCGACTCCGGCCGATGTGCCGCACGTCGACCGGCGTCAGTTCCTTGACCGGCCGCACCGGCGGCGAGGCCGAGGCGTTGATGTCGATGCCGGGATCGTCGAACACGAGCACGCCGCGCCAGGCCGAGTCATCAAAACCGGTCGCGGCCCAACCTTGCATCTCGAGCCGGGCGTCGTACTCCTCGCCCATGAGCAGGTCGCCGGCGAGGATGGGCCCGGCCGAGCACCGCCACGTTTCGTCGGTCGCGATCACCGTCGACTCGCCGTCCTGGAAGTCGACGCGGAGTTGTGCGAGCAACTTCGGCCGATCGCCGCATCGCTGTCGCTCGGTCCACGCGACGTGGCCGCAGTACCACCCATCGCCCAGGATCACGCCGACCGTGTTGTCGCCCTGCCGCAGCAGGTCGGTCACATCGTACGTCTGATACTGCACCCGCTTGCGATAGTCCGTCCAACCCGGGCGAAACGCATCGGTCGTGACCGGTTGCCCGTTGACGTGGGCCTCGTACAGGCCGAGGGCGGTGATATAGAGCCGGGCGGCGCGGATCGGCTTGCCCGTATCGAACACCTTCCGCAGATACGGCGATGGGGCCATGGTTCGCGGCCCGCCGACGATGTCGGCGCCGATCCACTTGCCTTTCCATGCTTCGCGATCGCGCAGGCCGGTCTCCCAGAACGCCGGTACGCTCCACGGCGACGCCGCGCCGTCCGCATCCCACGTCCGCACCTTCCAGAAGTAGCGCGTCTGGGGCTCGGTCGCCGCGCCGTCGTATGCGACGTGGACCGACTGATCCGTCTCGACCTTCCCGCTGTCCCACACATCGCCTTCGTCGCGGGCCAGCTTGTCCTCGCTCGACGCGACAAGCACGTGGCAGGCCGACTGCCGGGCTCCGCGACGGTCGTCGTTGACCCACCACGACAGCCGCGGGCGCGGCTCGTCGAGGCCGAGGGGATTCTCGAAATACTCACAACGCAGCCGTTCGGGGGCGTTCATGCTCATGGGGGTGGTTTCCGCGGGGTCACTCGTAGTTGCCGTGCTTCCGCCAGACGTCGAGCATCAGCTCGTAGCGATCAAGCGGCATGCCGGTGTAGATGCAGTTGCTGGTGCAGAAGATGTAGCCGTAGCCGGGCATGCCGTGTTCGAGGGCGTACTTCGCCGACTCGACCACTTGTTCATCCGTGCCGGTATCCATCACGCCACAGTTCACGTTGCCGCAGAGGGCAACGCGGTCGCCGTAGAGCTGCTTGACCTCGGCGATGTCGACTTCGGCCTGCGGATCGAGCGAATGCAGCGCGTGCGGGTTGGCGTCGACAAGCTGATCCACGATGGGCATGATGTTCCCATCGGTGTGCTTGATCGTGTAGAAGCCCTGGTCGCGGTAGCCGGCGATCAGCTTGGCGAGGTATGGCGTGACGAACTCGCCGAACTGCGCCGGCGAGAGGAACGGGCCGGTGTTCAGGCAGTAGTCGCTGCACAGCGCCCAGCCGTCGAGTCCTCCGTGACGGGCGAACCGCTCGCCGCGCTCCAGGGCCCGGTTCACCGCGGCATCGGCCTCGGCTTTCACCTTGTCCGGCTCGTCGGCGAGGCGATAGCTGAACTCGACCATCGCCTCGCCGCTGGGAATACCCAACGTCGCGTCGCCGTGCATCATGAGGAAATACTTGTCGCCGACCTTATCCCGCAGGGCGTCGATCTGCCGCAGCGCCTCCTCCGCACCGCCGGGGTTCGGATGGAAGAAGATCGCGTCCCATTCGAATCGCTCGGCGGTGAGCTTGTGCGTCTCGGCGATATACTCGCGGTGAAGCTGCCGCTCGGTCTGCTCCATCTGATCCCACTGCCTGAAATGGAGCTGCGAAGTGTGCACCCGGCCGAAGGCCTCCATGGTGAGGAAAAAGACCAGCTCGAAGTGCGGCACCCGGCCGGTAATCGGCCGGCGCTCCAGGGCCGCGATGAATCGCTCTCGTGGGGTCATGCAACTGCTCCCGGGCGGTTGCCCGGCCGGCCGCCCGCCTGTGACGCGCCGTCACCCGCACGCCGCGTTGCATGCGTTGACGATCTCCGCCACCACGCGAATCCGCTCGATGTCGCCCGTGCTCGACAGCTCATCGCTGATCCCGAGGATCAATTTCGGCGCGGACCTTGTCCTGGTACCAGCAACCGATCCGCGGCTGCCGGATGATCGTGCCCCGGGACTTCCCGAAACACACGTCGCGGTGCAACTGCGACCAACTCATGTCGCCGTATCCTTTTCTGCGGCCGACATAAAGGCGGCAGTCTAACCTCTGCGCCCGCGACCTGCACAGCGCCAACGGGAATGGTCGACAAGCCGGACCGAAGCATCAGCGAAGGTCCGGATGCAACCGC
>CAYFQS010000016.1:16257-20732 GCA_964345245.1 uncultured Planctomycetaceae bacterium
CCGCGCCGCAGTTGGAATAGGTGACAAGCCGGACCGGAGCATCAGCGAAGGTCCGGATGCGAGCGCACACCAGCGCGGCGAAACCGCACGGCCGCCTACCCGCCGCTGTCCGTTTCGGATTCTGAGTCTCTGGTTTCGGGTGTCCCCTCGCCCCCTTCTTCCCGCAGCGTCTTCGCGATCGCCATCTCCGCCAGACGCACCGTCGCGTGGTCCATCGCGGTCAGCGCCTCATTGAACTCACCGGGGTCGGGATTCTCCGCATCAACGTAGCTTTGAACCTTCTCGACGTGCTGTTCGATCTCGCGGCGGTAATCGTCCGGAACCTCGTCCCCGAGCTTCTCGTACTGCTTGTGAATCTGCCGGATATCCAGCTTCGCCTGGTTGCGCAAGTCGATGAGCTGGTGCTCGAGCATGTCCTCGCGGGCGTGTTCGTAGCTGGCGAGCTCGGCCTGATCGACCTCCTCCCGCGTCAAACCGTGATTGGGCACGACCTGGATCGACGCGGCCTTTTCGCTGCGCTTCTCGATGGCCTGGACGGTGAGGATGCCGTTGGCGTCGACCATGAGGGTGACCTCGATCTTCGGCAGCCCGGCCGGCATCGGCGGAATCCCGCGCAGGTCGAACTGCCCGAGCAGGCGGCAATCCCTGGTCAGTTCGCGCTCGCCCTGGTAGATGTTGATCGCCACGTTCGTCTGGCCGTCCACGTACGTGCTGAACTGCTCGGTGGCCACGGCGGGGACGGCGGAGTTGCGCATGATGATCTTCGCCACCGCCCCGCCGAGCGTTTCGATCCCGAGCGACAGCGGAATCACGTCCAGCAGCAACGCCTCGCGATTCACCCCGCCGAGGACGGCGCCCTGCACCGCGGCGCCGAGGGCGACCACGCGGTCCGGATCGAGTGCAACGTATGGCTGAACAGCGAAGTATTCGCCCACCATCTCCCGCACGAGCGGGATACGCGTCGAGCCGCCGACCATGACGACCTGGTCGATATCGCCCGGCTCCAGCTCCGCATCGCGCAGGGCCCGCTTGCAGGCGGCGATGGTGCGGTCGACCCACGGCGTCATCAACTCGACCAGCTCGTCGCGCGGGATGGTGCGGTTGTACACGCGATCCTCGCCAAGTTCGATCTGCACCTGGGCGGTCTGGTCCTCGGAGAGGCGAATCTTGGTCGCCTCGGCGAAATTTCGGAACACCTGCCGCGTGGCCGGAGGGAAGGTGATCTGCTCGCCGAACTGCTCGCGAATCTCGCCCTGAATCAGTTCGACAAGGGCGCGGTCAATGTCGTCACCGCCGAGATGGCTGTTGCCCGCGGTGGAGATGACCTGGAACACGCCTTGGTTAAGCCGCAGCACGGAGACGTCGAACGTCCCGCCGCCGAGGTCGTAGACGACGATGGTCGAATCCTCCTCCCGGTCGAGGTCGTAGGCGAGGGCGGCGGCGGTGGGTTCGTTGATGATCCGCACCACTTCGAGCCCGGCGATCCGGCCGGCGTCCCGGGTCGCCTGACGCTGGGCGTCGTCGAAGTAAGCCGGCACGGTAATCACGGCCTTGCGGACCTCGCGGCCGAAGTGCTGCTCCGCCCGACGCTTCAACGCCTGGAGAATAAACGCGCTGATCTCCTGAGGACTGAACACCTGCTCGCCAATTCGCACCCGAGCGGTGTTGTGCTCGCCTTCGACCACCTGGTAAGGGAGGAAGTCGCGTTCGTGTTCCACCGTCTCCACGCCCCGGCCCATCAGCCGCTTGACCGAGAATACGGTCGTCTCGGGATACTCCACCGCGTGCCGGCGGGCTTCGGCGCCCACGACGCGCTGCGATGGGTCGGCGGCGTCGAAACGCACCACGGAGGGCACGATCCCGTCGCCATCCTCCTCGATCACGTAAGGCCCGGTCTCCGGGCAATACGCCACGAGACTGTTGGTCGTGCCGAGGTCGATGCCGATGATCGGCTCGTCTGTCGTCGGTTGCTTGCGATCAGCCATGACCGGAAGTCTAGGCGATTGAGGGCGAGGGTTCACGTTTGAACGGCATCCGTGCGGGAGATGGGGCCATGGGCCAGCGCCGTCGGGCAGGCCGCGCCCGCCGAGCGGGCTTGCTTGCCCATGGCGCCGCCGTGCTCCGAACCGGCAGATTATTCGGTCAGTTCCCGGCCGCGTTCGATGTCCTTGCGGCGGCGCATCTCGTCATCGATGGGGGCGAACAACTCCTCGTACCGCAGGTCGGCCTGGTACTCGAAGAGCCGGTCGTCGAGTTCCTTCAGGCCGGGCGCCCGATCGTCGACTGCGCGGAAGTGGTGGCGCTTGCCGCCGGCCCGGATGGATACGTCATACGTCACCTCCTCCGCATCCTCGAACCACGCGTTCTCGGTCAGCAGCAGATCGTTGCGGCGCACGAGGTCCCAGAGCGCCATGCGCTGGTCACGGTCGAGTTCGCCGGCGTGTTCGGCCGCCCCAGCGCGGGCGTTGACGCCGCCACCGAAGTGAAGGTCGCCATCGCGGTCGAGGCGGTAGTACTTGTACCGCCGGTCGGCGTGCTTGACCGTCATCTCGATGGCGAAGGGCGTCGGCAGCATGACCGCCGAGCCGGCTTTGCTCGCCTGGCAACCGGCGGTCCCGAGCAGCGGGATCGACAGGAGCAGCACGGATGCAATGAGGAACCCGCGTGTCATGGATCTCGTACTCCGGTCACCGGTTTGACGCCGGCGAAACGGGCGAGGCGATCGATCAGCCGGTCGACGCCCTCGTGCTCGCCTCGGGCGACGCGGATGCGACGCCGCTGCCCGCGATGCAGCAGTTCGACGTCGTAAGTCGTGGCTGGTTCATCCTCGGCCGCCGGGGCGGGCGGCTGGTAGCTCATGAGCCCGCCCCCCGCGAGCAGTCTGGCGACCGACTCGAACTCGCGATGTGAAATACGCCGCACCACCCGGGGCAGGGTTTCCCGCGACACGCCGCCGCCCACGGCGGCGCGGAGCGTACGGTCGGGAAGCAGCACGTAGTGCGCGGAGCGTCGATCGGCGGCGAGCGGCGCGACCGGCCCATCGCGGTCCGGGCCGAATACGACGGCGTCCACCGTCAGGTCGGACGCGATGCCGGTTGACCGGGGGTCCCCCGATACGCTGCCGCAGCCGGGCAGGCCTGCGGCGGATAACAACGTCGCGATGGCGAGTGTGCGAGCGATCATGCCTCATCGCTCCGTGGTCCGGATCGGGCGGCAACGGGTTGGCCCAGCCGCGGCTTCTGTCGGCCGAGCACGATCACCGCGATGGTGAAGGCAATCAGCCAGAGCATGGCGACGAGAAAGGTCAGGTGGAAGCCGAGCTGCCCGAAGTCGGGCGGCCCGCCGGGCACGTGGCTGGTCTTCATCGTCTGGAGCAGATACCAGGCGGCGAGTTCCATGGGGCCGATCACGGCGAACAGCAGGAGCAGCTTCAGCCGCACCCATCGCATCCTCAGCAGTTGCCGCGGATGCTGGAGCAGCAGGCCGAGCCCGCAGATCCCGGCCACCGTCGCGCCGGGCAGCAGCACCCAGAAGGCGAGGACGGAGGCGGAGCGCTGAAAGGCCTTGAAGCCGAGGCTTCCCCGGTCGGCGTGGATGTAGAGCAGGAGGATGGCCACCAGCCCGCCGAAGTAGCACGCCACGCCGAGCACCTTGGGGATCAGCAGCCAGGGGCGCAGGCCGCGGGTGGCGCGGCGGCCGTGGATGTTGCGATAGGTTTCGGACATCGGCGGCATGATAACACGCGGGGGAGTCCGTGGGTGGCATCCGGGGCTTCGGCGCGATGCGCCGCATCGCTTCTCAGCCCTCGGCTTTCCTGTCCCGCTCAGCCCCCGGTTTTGCGATCGGGCAGACGGGCGTTTACTCTTGTCGGGCTTTGCCGGAAGGACCGCCATGAACATCAGTCTGAACTGGTTGAATACGTACCTCGATCGGCCCGTCGACGCCGATAAAGCCGAGCATGTGCTGACCGAGCTCGGTTTCCCCCTGGACGGCCGCGAGGACGGCGATGACGACGTGCTGCTCGACGTGGAAGTCACCAGCAATCGCGGCGACTGCCTCTCGCACGTCGGCGTGGCTCGCGAGATCGCCGCCGCGACCGACCACGAGCTGAAATTTCCCGACTGCACCCTCCCCGCGGAGAACAGCGACGCGCCGGTCGAGAAGCTCAGCAGCGTCGCCAACGAGGCGGTCAAACTCTGCCCGCTCTACACCGCCCGCGTGATCCGCGGCGTCAAGGTCGCCGAGTCGCCCGACTGGCTGAAACAGCGGATCGAGGCAATCGGCCTGCGCCCGGTCAACAACGTGGTGGACGTGACCAACTTCGTGCTCTTCGAACTCGGCCAGCCGCTGCACGCGTTCGACATGGCGCTGCTGAACGAGCGGCGAATCGTCGTCCGCACCGCAGGCAAGGGCGAGCCGTTCACCGCCATCGACGGCTCGAAGCACGTGCTGCGCGACGATATGCTCGTGATCGC
>CAYFQS010000017.1:0-1211 GCA_964345245.1 uncultured Planctomycetaceae bacterium
ATCGCCAAATCCATCATTTCCGCTCCAGCTTCAGCTTCTCGAAGCTGTACCGCGGCAGGTCATCGGCGTGCAGATACTGCTTCGCCTCGTCCGAGCCCTTGAGATGAGCATCGAGGAAGGCGACCGAGGCGATCCGGACCCACTCGAAGATGTCGCGGTCGTCCGCCCCGAGCCCGAGCCCGGCGCCGAAGAATCCGTTCTCCACCACGTCGCCGGTGAACGAATCGCCGCGGGCGCCCTCGATGAACACGAGGTACTTGTCCGGCGGAGGGGCGAGTTCGAAGGGCTGCTTCCGCCAGGCGGCCGGCCGGCCGCCCACGCCTTTGTCCTGCGAGCCGGTCATCACCATCATCGGCAGGCGCAGGTGCTGCCACGAGCCGCGCCCGAGGCCCATGAACTCCGCGCCCGGCGGGGAGAGCAGCAGCACCGCGTCGACCCGGGGGTCGCCGAGGTTCCCCCCGCCCGGCACGTTCAACCGCGCCCCGCCGACCACCTCCGCCGTGTGCGCCCCCATGCCGTGCCCGGCCACCGCGATCCGCTTCGTCTCGATCTTCGTCTCCAGGGCGGGCGACTTGTTCGCCAGCTTGTCCAGTGAGTCGATGATGAACTTCACGTCCGCCGCCCGGTTGACCCAGCTCACCCGGTCGCCGCGCACCTTCTTCGCCACCTCGCGGACGTCGGCCGCCTGATCCCGATCCAGGGCGTCGGCGTGGCTGGGATGAATGCACACGTAGCCGTGACTGGCCCAGAACTCCGCGAGGTTCAGGTGCTGCGACTTCGACCCCCCGACATCATGAGAAAACACGACCACCGGGAACGGGCCGTCCGAGACCGGCGTGTACACGCGGATCGCCAGCGGCTTGCCCCGCTTGCGGTCGACCAGCTCCAGGTCGTCGATGATCCGGACCGTCTGCACGCCGGGCAGACCGGCCTTGTAAGCCAGCCGCTCGTCCGCGTACGGGCCTTCAGCCCTCGCCGACGGCGCCGGCAGATATCCTCCGACAACGAAGGCGAGCATCATCATGATTCGCCATGAGCGAAGCGGGCGGGAGAACAACATCACCGTTCCGTTACTCCTGTGTCACTGCGGGTAAGACTCATACGCTCCCCGAAGGCGGGTCGGTTCGAGCCGTATCCTACATCGACACGAACGGGAGTGCGGTTGAACCGCCCCGCGGTCACCGACCACGATCCGACCGAGCCGCGACCGT
>CAYFQS010000017.1:1311-4787 GCA_964345245.1 uncultured Planctomycetaceae bacterium
GAGCCGCGACCGTGAGGGAGCGATCAATCTAACGGGCGCGGCTCCGGTTCAGGCCACGTGCGTCTCCCTCGCGCCTCCGGGGCTGTGGGGTCGTTGCCTGCGCATTGCAGTGAGGTAGAATCCCCTGCAGCCCATGACGCGCCCTCGGTTTGACATCCCGACCGACCGCATCGCCGAGTTCTGCCGAACGCATCGCATCCGGCGGCTCGCACTGTTTGGGTCAGTGCTGCGCGATGATTTCAGGCCCGACAGCGACATTGATGTGCTCGTCGAGTTCGAGCCCGGCGCGACACCAGGATTCGCCTTCTTCGGGCTTCAGCGTGAGTTGTCGGAGATTCTCGGGCGCGAAATCGATCTGCACACACCGGGCTCCTTGAGTCCGTACTTCCGTGACAAGGTGCTGGAAGACGCGGAGCCGATCTATGACGCAGCATGATGATCGCGTTCGCATTCGGCATATGCTTGATTAACCCCCGGACGGCGCGCCGCTTGGCCGAAGGACGCAGTCGTAATGACCTGGAAAATGATGAGTTGCTGCGTCTTGGATTAACACGCGCGGTTGAGGTCATTGGGGAGGCCGCGGGGAAAGTTACACCGCACGTTCGTGAAGCTCATCCGGGTATTCCCTGGCAGGATATCGTCGGGACGCGTCATCATCTGATCCACGGCTACGACCGTGTCGACCTGGATGTACTGTGGCGGATCATCACGAATGACCTTCCTCTGCTTATCGATCAACTGCAGTCAATGATCGATCAACAAGGTGATTGATCGCCAAATCAAACTCCCTCTTCGATCACGTCCGCCGCGCGTTCGATCTGTGCCGCGGGATCGTGGTCGGCATGACGGGCGGCGAAGCGCTTCGCCCCCGCGCCATAGCGGGCGTCGCCCCGCAGGGCGCGCAGCGCCCCCACTACACCGGACGCGTCCCGCGGGTTGGCCCGCAGGCCGGCCCCGGCCCCGGCGATCCGCTCGCCGAGCAGGCGCTGCTCCAGATTCCGCGGCAGCAGCAACACCGGCCGACCGGTGAGCAGCATCGCCGCGGTCGTCCCGTGCCCGGCGTTGAGCACCGCCAGGTCGCATTCCGCGGCGACCCGGGCGATGTCGACCGGCTCGCTGACGAACCGCATGTTCGCCCGGCCGTGCCGGGCGAGATGGTGCGCCGGCACGCCGGTGATGTAGGCGATGGTCGGCCCCCCGCCCAGCCGCAGCTCCGAGAGCACCGCATCCAGCGATTCGATCGGCTTGAGGTACACGAAGACCTTCGGCCCGTCGCCGGCCGGCCACCGCGGGACTGCGCCCGTCACCCGCCCCCACGTGCCGAAGTACGCCGACCCCTCCCGCTCGCCGTAGTGATCCATCTCGGGAAACGTGGCAAGGAGGGTCGCGCTCGACTCGCCGTACACCGCGGCGAGGCGGTCGATCGCCTTCACGCCCCGGCGGTCGAAGTGTGCGTTGAGTCGATCGCGCACGCGGTGCTCCTGGGTGAGCAGGCGCTGCGGATTGTTGTTGTCCCACGGGCGCAGGTCGGGCAGGGGCGTGACGTCGGGCGGGTTCACGAACCCGGTGCCGAGCAGCGACACCGCGGTGTCGCGCCCGCGCATGGCGACCTGGGCGACGGGGCAGTAGTCGAGCACCGCCGCGTCGAGATCGAGCAGGTCGAGCAGGTTCGACCACGCCCCGACCAGCGCGTCGAGCCGCTCGGGCGAACTCGCCCCCGCGTTGTGCAGGATGTCGGCATAGGTGCACGCCGCGGGAATGTAGCCCGGCGGGGCGGGATGCGTGTCGGTCTGCACCGGCGCCTGGAAGACCGGCATGTCCGGAAAGAACCTCGCCGCCCGCGTCACGTCCTTGAGCACCGCGGTCACGCGGTGCCCGCGCCGCGCCAGCGCCTGCGCGACCGGCCCCATCCGCGTCAGGTGCCCCAGCCCTTCGCCGAGTTCCCAGATGAATCCAACATGCGCCATGGCGGTTCCAAAAAAGGGCGGAAGCGATCCCGTGCGGTCCGGGGATTGTATCGCGGGGATGCCGGCTCTCGCGACGCCGGCGAGGGGGGGGTGCGGAAACGGTGGCGGGCGGATTCATCCGGCCACAATCATGCGGGCCGCGAAAACGCGAAGCCCACGAACCGGAACCCCGCCGGGGCGCGAGGTGAAGCCCCGGAGGCTCCAAAGGGTGCCGCATGAGCTACGCACTGACCCAACACGCCCGGAAAGTGCTCCTCGAGCGCGGTGTGCTGTTTTTTCTCGAAACGGGCCGGGTCGATGAGCGGCGACTCCGCAGCCCGCAGTTCCGGACCCTCGCCAACCAGCGGGCTGACCTGTTTCCGGAAATCAAGGCCCTCATCGAGCGGGTCGAGATGCATCGGGACATTTACTTGAGTTTGCTTGAGGACCTCAAGGAGGAGGGCGCGCCGCGTTTTGCGCCCCCGGCCATGCCGGACAACGATGAGAAGCGTGCGGCCGCGCTCGCCCGGCAGTGGTTGGGTTTGGAAAGTCAGATGACGTTCGAAGAGTATCGCAAGGCGGTAGAGGATCGCGGGGTGCTCATTTTCCGCAGCATGGGGTATCTGGGGCAATGGCGTATCCCCGAGGAAAGCGGCATCGCCGGGTTTTCGCTATACGACGAGCGCTGCCCGGTGATTGTCGTCAAGCGGCAGCGGAGCGAGGCGCGGCAGACCTTCACGCTGATGCACGAGTTGGGGCACCTGCTTCTGCATCGCAGCAGCTTTATTGATGATGAGGATGATCTGTTCTCCCGCCGGGGCCGTGAGCGTGTGGCCAATGCGTTTGCGGGATGTTTGCTCGTGCCCGACGAGTATCTCAACGACATCGACGATGCGAGGCGTCCGGCGGAGGTGGCCGCGTATCTCGGCTGGCTGGGTCAGCACGCGGATCGTTGGGGCGTGAGCGTCGAGGTGATCCTGCGGCGCCTGATGGACAGCGGCCGGCTTGACCGCGAGCAGTACGAGGCGTTTCGCGCCTGGTGGCGGCAGCAGCCCACGCCAGAGCAGGAGGGGGGCAACCGTCAGTGGCGCAACCGTGAGCCGCTGCACATCTTCGGGGGGCGCTTTGTGCGCACGGTACTGGACGCGCTGCACGCCAGGCAGATCACCCTGAACAAGGCCGGCGCGTATCTGGACAACCTGAAGGTGAAGGATGTCCACAAATTGGAGGAGCATCTTGCAAACGTTTGATGCGTCTTCCATCATCTACGCTTGGGACATCACCAGGAGAGGAAGCAAACACAGCTTCCGAACGTACTCGCCAATTGTAAGATTCCTGCGGTGTGTGCGATGGCGGATCTTGGAGTTCCATGCATCGACTTCATTACCTTGATCAAACAGTCCGGTCAGATATTCGAGGCACCAGGTTCATGAGGGCGGAAACGGTGTCGGGATGATCTGATCCTCGCACAATGGGCAGGTTGCATCATGGCGGCTGAAGCCGCCACGCCGGGATGTCGGCACGCCGGGA